>DASUHU010000030.1:0-3525 GCA_036273395.1 Candidatus Limnocylindrales bacterium | reverse complement strand
CCATCGGACGACCACGATCCCGCGCTTCGCCGCGCCCGAGGCGCCGGGACGCCTGCAGGCCCGTCGGGAGCGGGCCCGCGAGAGCGTCCGGCTCGCCCGCGCCGCGGGCGTGAAGATCGCGGCCGGCACGGATTTCGGCGGCGGCTCGCTCCGGGCCAACCAGTTGGCCTGGGTGGTGGAGGGGCTCGTGGCCGCGGGCCTGGAGCCGTGGGAGGCACTCGGGGCGGCGACGTGGCGCGGCGGAGAGCTCCTCGGCGAGGCCGACGGCGGCATCGTGCGGGAGGGCGGGCCGGCGGACTTCTTCCTGGTCCACGGCGACCCGCTCTCGGATGCCACCGCACTCTGGCGGGTCTGGCGCGTCGCCTGGCTCGACTGAGGGGCCGCGGCGGCGCTACGCCGCCCCGACCTCCCGGAGAAACGCCGCGGCGAGATCGAGGGCCTCGTCGAAGACCGGCTTGAGCGTGTGCCCGAGCTTCGGAAACGTCACGAGCCGGGCATCCGGCAGCTGCGTGACCGCCTCCCGCAGCCGGGCGACCGGGGCCATCGGGTCGGCCTCGCCCGAGAGCAGCAGGACGGGGCAGCGGATGGCCGGCCAGTGGGCCGTCCGAGCGGCGGCCTTCGCCGGCGATCCCGGCGGATGGAGCGGATAGCTGAAGCACACGAGCGCGTCGTAGTGCCGGGCGGGATCGGCCGCTGCGAGGCTCGCCACCCGTCCGCCGTAGGACTGGCCCCCGACCGAGGTTCCCGGACCATCGGGCACCTTCGACGTCCAGACCGGCACCGCGTCCTCGGCCAGCCGGACCGGCAGGTCGATCGCGATCGCCTCGATGCCGCGCGCGGCGAGGCCGGTGACGTACGGCCGCATGCTCGCCGCGTTGCCGCTGGCGCCATGGCCGAGGAAGATCCGGGTCGGCACCAGGCGAGGCTACCCTGCAGCCGTGACCGACGTGACCTGGATGGACGACGGACTCGCGCGCTGCTGGTGGGCCGTCGCGACGCCCGACCCGCTCATGCTCGCGTACCACGACGAGGACTGGGGCCGGCCCGTGGCAGGCGATGCCGAGCTGTTCGAGCGGCTGACCCTCGAGGCCTTCCAAGCCGGCCTGTCGTGGCGGACGATCCTCGCGAAGCGGGCGGCGTTCCAGGCCGCGTACCGGGGCTTCGAGCCCGCCGTGGTGGCGGCCTTCGGGGCGACCGATCGCGAGCGGCTCCTGGCCGACGCCGGCATCGTCCGGAACCGGGCCAAGATCGACGCCTCGATCGGCAATGCCGCAGTGAGCCTCGGCCTCATCGACGCGTTCGGATCGCTCGCGGCGTACTTCGCGTCGATCGTTCCGCCGCCGCCGCGGCGGCTACCGCCCGGGACGACGGGCGGCCAGATCCCGTCGCGGACCCCCGACTCCGACCGGCTCTCGAAGGACCTCGCGTCGCGCGGCTTCCGGTTCGTCGGCTCGACGAGCGTCTATGCGTTCATGCAGAGCGTCGGGCTCGTCGACGACCATCTGCCCGGCTGTTTCCGGTACCAGGGCTGAGCCCCGCTAGACCTCCCGCCGGCGAAGCAGCGTGATCGCCGCGCCGAGCACGAGCGCCAGCCAGAGCACCGACCAGGCCAGGTAGATCGGGCTCGGCGGATCGGCGGCGAAGAACGGGTTCGCCCGGGCGAGACCCTGGCCGACCGACTGGATGACGAACGCCGGCTCGAGCCCATAGACGACGCCGCGCCACAGGCCATCGGTCGGCAGCAGCACGCGGCTCAGGTCACCCAATGTCGCGACGCTCGAGGCCCCAAGGGTCCGCCCGATGTCGCCGAGGACCCCGCCCATCCAGGCCAGGCCGTAGGCGACGACGCAGACGGCACCGCCGGCGATGGGCGCGAGGCGGGTCGAGAGGAGCAGCGCGAGGCTCAGCAGGACGATCGCCTGGAGCGCCAGGAAGCCGACCGGCGCGAGGATGCTCGGCGGCGTGTAGTCCGACACGAAGCTGACCGCGAGGATCGCGAGGAGCGCCGAGCCGCCCGCGTAGCCGACCGTGACGACGCTCAGCCCGAGCCACCGACCGAGCAGGTACGACGACCGCCGGAGCGGCCGCGCGAGAAGCGCCTGGGCGACGCCCGATTCGAGGTCGGACGCGATCGCCGGCGCCCCGAGGAACGCGGCGGTCATGGCCAGGACGAAGGTGAACTGGAAGGCGATGAAGATCAGGACCTGCGAGACGATCAGCTTGATCTGGGCGTCGCTGCTGCCCTGGTCGCGCGACAGGCTCACGAGCCGGTCCGTGCCCCAGGCCGTCAGGGCGACGGCGAGGACGGCGAGGGCGACGAGGACCCACAGGACGCGACGCCGGGCCGCCTCGCCGATCGTGATCCGGGCGATCGTGATCACGAGGCCACTCGATTGCCGGGCAGCGCCGACGAGGGTGTCCCGGCCATCGATCGGTCGCTCGACACCAGCTCGACGAACCGCTCCTCGAGCGACGTCCGGCCGGATCGGACCTCGTGGATCCGACCGCCCATCGCGATGACCTTGTCGACGAGCTCGGGGACGCGCTCGGGATCCATCGGGCGGATGGAGAGCCGGTCGCCATCGAGCGTCGGCGTCCCGAACACCTCGAAGGCGCCCAACCGGCTCGCGTCGAGGCCGGTCACCCGGACGCTGGCCTCCGCCGCGCCGAGGACGTCATCGAGTGCGCCGCTGGCGACGACGCGGCCGTGATCGACGATCGCGACTCGATCGCAGACCTGCTCGACCTCGCTGAGGAGGTGGGAGTTCAGGAACACTGCTGCGCCACGGTCGCGGGCGGTCCGGATGATGCCCCGCACGTCGACCCGACCGATCGGGTCGAGGGCCGAGGTCGGCTCGTCGAGGATGACGAGCCGCGGCTCGCCCATGAGCGCCACGCCCAGCCCGAGCCGCTGCTGCATGCCCTTCGAGAACCGGCCGACGAGGTCGTCGCGCCGGTCCGCGAGCCCGACGAGCTCGAGCAGCGATGCGGCATTGGTCCGTCGCTGCTGGCGGCGCAGCCCGATGAGCTCACCGTGCAGCTCGAGGACCTCGCGGGCCCGGAGCCAGGGCTGGTACCGGAACAGCTCCGGCAGGTAGCCGACTCGCCGGCGCGCGCGGAGGTCGCCCAGCGGCGCTCCCAGGACCGAGCCCTGGCCCGCGGTCGGGCGGGCCAGGCCGAGCAGGAGCTTCACGGTCGTCGTCTTGCCCGCGCCATTCGGGCCGAGGAAGCCGAAGACCTCGCCCGCCCGGACCGTCATGGACAGGCCGGCCAGCGCCTCCACGCCCCCGTATCGCTTGCGCAGGTCGGTGGTCTCGATGACCGGGATGTCGGGCGAAGGATCTGCCATGGGCCGAATCATCGTGACAGACAAGCTGGCAGCCGGGGAGCCCAGGCTGCGCGCATGTTCGAGATCACGCTTCCCTGCTGCGACAACCAAATCGAGATGGACGAGGCCGCGACGAGCGTCCGCTGCCCCGAGTGCTGCATCGAGCTGGAGCTCGCGGCGGACGCCCGGGCGGACCG
>DASUHU010000029.1:0-4494 GCA_036273395.1 Candidatus Limnocylindrales bacterium | reverse complement strand
AGGCGAGCTCGACCAGCCGGTGCGCGGTGCGAGCCGTCCAGACCCGTGAATAGGCCTTGATCGCGGCCCGCCGGACCTCGTCGGCCTCGTGGCGCCGACCGGATGCCTCGAGGTTCGCGACCCGATCGAGCACGGCTCGATACTGCTCGGGCAGGGTCTCCGAGACCGGAAGCGCGACGTGCCGCTGCTCGTCCACTCGCGCAGGATGCGTGCTCCGGCGGCGGCTCGAAATAGCCCGCTCGTCCTAGCCTGGGCTAGTCGCCGGCGTGCCAGCCGGACCGGATCGTGAACCGCTCGAACTCGCCCGCGGCGCCGGCCCAGGACTCGAGGACCTCGTCGACCCGGGCCCCACGAGGCCCGTCTCGCAGTGCGGCGAGGAGCTGGCCGAGCGCCGCCTCCGGGCCCTCGGCAACGACCCGAACTCTCCCCTCGGGCTCGTTCGACACCCAGCCCGAGAGCCCGAGGCCGCGAGCTCGATCGACCACGAACATCCGAAAGCCGACGCCCTGCACGCGGCCGCGGACCACCGCCTCGAGGCGCCGCTCCGACGCTGCCATGGCGGGTCCGGCTGGGCTCAGGCCGCGACGCGGAGCGCGAGCACGTCGAGCACGAGCTCGGGGCTGACGTTGCCCTCGAGCTGCTCACCGGCCACGTCCAGCCGCTCGAGGGCTCGCCCGATCGATGCCTCGTCGCAGCGGCCGATCGAGGCCTCCAGGTCGTCGAGGAGGCTCGTGTCACGCACGAGGCGCGGCTCCCCGCCCACGAGCGCCGCGAGGTCACGCAGCACGTCCCGCCACACGCCGACCAGCGCGAGCGCACCAGCACGCCGCTCGGCTGCGGGAATGCGCACGGAGGTCGCCGGCGTAGCGTCATCCGACGCCTCCTCGGCCACCTCCGCGTCGGGCGCGGACGGTGCGCTTCGCCGGCCGGCCGCGCGGCGCTTGCTCGCCGCTCCGACGCTCGGCGCGCCCGCGGCCGGGCCTGCTTCAAGCCCGTCGGCGACCGCGAGCCGGGCCGTGCCGGCATCGAGCGCGCGCACCAGCTCCCAGGCCCGGCCGGACAGGTCACGAAGGCCGGCGAGCCGGGCCGTTCGGGACGAGGACCGGAGATCGAGGATCGCGCGCGCGATCTCGCCGCGGATGACCGCCGCCTCGGGAGCCGCGGCGTAGGCGAGCGCCAGGCCGGGGCGGCCCGAGGCGAGCCTCGCGAAGCGCGCGGCCTCGGCGGCGTCCCCGAGGCCCCGCTCCAGGACGATCGCCTCGACGTCCGACCGCGGCACCGGGCCAAGGCGGATCCGGGCCGTTCGAGAGCGGATCGTCGGCAGGAGTCGCTCCTCGTCGTCCGCGCAGAGGATGAGCGTCGCCCCTCGCGGAGGCTCCTCGAGGGTCTTGAGGAAGGCCGACTGGGCGTCCTCCGTCATTCGATGGGCAGCCTCGACGATCGCGACGCGGGCACCCCCCTCGACCGGCAGGAGCGCGAGCTCGGCCACGAGATCGCGGACGCCACGCTCGTCACGGCCCCCGATGGGGATGACCTGACCGGCCCCGACTGGCGCAAGGCGATGGAGATCGGGATGGTTGCCGTGGTCGACGGCTCGGCAGGCTCGACAGGCGCGGCACGGTCGCTCGATGGGGTCAGCACGGCACAGCAGCGCGGCCGCGAGATCGAGGGCGAGCGTGGTCTTGCCGACGCCTCGCGGCCCGGCGAGGAGCACGGCATGCGGCACGCCGTGCGTCAGCATCGCCCCGACTGCCGCCGTCGCGGTGGCCTGGCCGCGGGTCCGGAATGCCCGCCCGGCCATGCCGGCTCCCGACATGCGAGCTGCCGACATGCGCCCCGGGCCTCGGCCTACTCGCTCGGCGCGGCCGGCTCCGCCTTCCGCCGGGTGGCGCGACGCTTGGGTGCCTCGGCCGCCGGGGTCCCGTCGCTCGTGTCCGTCGCGCCGGTCCCTGCGGCCCCGGTCGATGCTGCGCGCGATCGCCGCGGCCCCGTCTCCGTGCTCGCCGATGCGCGCCGCGTCACTGCCTTCGAGGTCGTCGCGGCACCCGCCGCGGATTCCGCGTCCGGGGTGACCCCGGCCTCGGTCCCGGAGGCTGCCTTCGCGGTCGTCCGGGTTGCGCGTCGCCGCGTCGTCGCGGGCTTCGACGCGTCCGGCGCCTCCGCGACTGGACCGCCGGAGGCGACGGCCTCGGCGGCGGCCTGCGCCTCGGACGCGTCACCGGATGCCGCGGTCCGTCGGGTCGTCCCCCGGCCTCTTCCCGTGGTCGCGCTCGTTCGGCCGCGTGGTGCCACCTCGGGTGCGGAGTCGCTCCGCTCGGGGGCGGTCGCCGCAGCGGTCGTCGCCTCCGTCTCGCCGGAGCGCCGGCCCGTGGCCCGCCCCGCTGGCTGGCGGGAGCCGCCGCCGGAGGTGAGCTGGGCGCGGAGCATCGCCTCGATCTCGGGCGGGACCTCGCTCCAGGGATCGCCGCCGGTGCTGCGCGGCGCCTCGAATCGGTCCGCGCGCGGCGGCCGGTCGAACCGCTCGCCGCGACCTCCGCCGCGACCACCGAGGTCGCGGCTTCGCGGCGGCTCGGCGTAGCGGGACGGCGTGCCCCGCGACCCGAAGCGCTCGCGCTCCATGGCCGCCGCGTAGGCGCTCCCGCGCCCGCCGCGCCCGGCGCGGCCGCCCCGGTTCCGGGCGGCGTCGCGCTGGCGGCGCTCGGCGAGGAGGTATTCCGGGATCTCCGGCTCCTCGAGATCCTCCTCGGACGCGAGATCGCCACCGGCAGGCCGGGCGGCCGCGCCGTGCGCTCCGGCCGCGCCGCCGGCAGGCACGCCCAGCTGGGAATCCCACACGGAGCCGAACGAGAACGCGGCGCGGCGCGGGGTCGGAGCCGGCAGGTCCTCGAGCTCCTCGGCCTCGCCGGCAGCCGCGGGCGCGGCCTCGCCCTCGGGCAGGCCCTCGCCTCGTCCGCGGCCTCGACCGCGACCCCGACCGCCGCGGCGGCGCCGGCGCCGCGGACCGTTGTCGTCCAGGCCGGCCTCGGTCAGCTCCTCGGCGCCCTCCGGCTCCTCGTCGACCAGCCCCTCGGCCTCGGCGGCGACGATCGCCGCTGCCTCCTCGTCATCGGGCCGGGCGACCCGGGTGCGACTCGCGCGAGACAGCTTCTCGCCCGGGAGCGCGACCAGCCCGGCGCCATTGGCCGCCGCGGAAGCGGCGATGGGTGCCTCTTCTTCCCGGCTCCGTCCGCCTCGGTCGCCGCCGCGCGAGCGGCTGCTCTCGCCGGACCTCGATCGACCGCCGCGCCGGCGCCGGCCATCGCCGGTGCCCTCGGTCATCTTGTCGGGGACCTCGGTCATCGAGAGGTCCTCCTCGTCGTCCGCGACCCGCCGGCCGGACCGGGACGAGCCCTTCTCCACCTTGGCCACCTGGGTGATGTCGGTGAAGATGTCCGCAACGTCGATCAAGTCCGACGAGGTGTTGCCGCGGAAGCTCAGGACCTCGACCCGGACGCCCATCTCCTGGACGGCGCGAATGGCCGGGGCGAAGTCACCGTCGCCGGACACGACGATCGCGATGTCGAGGTTCCGGGCCGTCTTCATCATGTCGACGACGAGCTCGATGTCGAGGTTCGCCTTGACCTTGCCGTCGCCGTACTTGCGGATGTCCTTGCTGACGACCTTGTAGCCGTGGCGGCGCAGGAAGTCGTGGAAGTTCCGCTGGTTCTCGTTCTCGGGATCGAGGCCCGTGTACGCGTACGCGCGCACGAGGTCGCGACCCGCGCTGGACGCCTTGAGGAGCGTCACGTAGTCGATGTCGACGCCGGCGGCCTTGGCCGCGTAGAAGATGTTGGCCACGTCGACGAAGACCGCGACGTTCTTGCTCAACCTGGTCTCCTGTTCTGTTGTCCGATCGGCGCCGCTGCGGGCACGGCCGCGCGCGCCGGTGTGGATGCGCCGCGATGGCGCGATGCGATGGGTGGTCCGATCAGCTGGCCCGCCGGCCGGCGGTCCCGGCTGCGGCAACGGTGCGTTCGAGGCGCTGGTCCTGCGGGGCGAACCCCAGCCGCTCCCAGTGCGCCCGATCCGCGGGATCGTCCGGCTGCGGAGCCTCGACGCTGGCGCAGCCCTTGTTCGAGGCCGACCGGACGGACTCCTCGACGAGGAGGTCCGTCACCGCGTCGACGTCCGCGTCGGGATCGACGACGAGCAGGTCGATCGCGCCGACGTAGCCGCCGGCTCGAACGGAGGGGCGGATCGCGAGGACCGCGCCGCCCACGACCTCCCGGCGTCGCTCGGCGACGAGCACGCTGGCGTGGGGCAGGAAGACGAGCTGGCGCAGGACGTCAGCGGCGTCGAGCTGGCCGGGGACGCGGTCGTGCAGCCGCCCGCCGCTCAACGCGACGAGCTTGTCGACGTCCGTGATCCGGGCCGCTCGGACCCTGTACTCCACGAGCCGGTACGTGCTCCCTGGGTCGGATGGCGCCACCCGATCGATCGACCCCCGGATCGAGA
>DASUHU010000028.1:0-3447 GCA_036273395.1 Candidatus Limnocylindrales bacterium | reverse complement strand
TCGACAACCTGTCGCACGAGCTCCGGACCCCGATCACGACGATCGGCCTCCTCGCCGAGACCCTGTCCCGCGATGCCGACACGGCCGAGACGGCCGGGACGCCCGTGCCGGCCCGGATGCGGGACCGGATCGGCAAGCTCGAGGTCGAGACCGCCAACGTCTCCCAGATGGTGGCCGAGCTCCTCGACCTCGCCCGCATTGAGTCCGGCGGCCCGCAGCTCCTGCTCGATGACGTGGACGTGGGCCGGGTGGTCGCCGAGGCGGTGGAGCACCTGCGCCCGTTCGCGGAGCGGCAGGGGATCGCGCTCGTCACGGCGATCGAAACGGACCTTCCACCCGTCCGCGGCGAGGCGACGCGCCTCGGGCAGGTCGTGACCAACCTCGTCCACAACGCGGTCAAGTTCAGCCCCCATGGCGCGACGGTCGAGGTCGGCGTCCGGGGCGGCCACGCGGCACACGGCGGCACCGAAGAGGTCGTCGCCTGGGTTCGCGACCGCGGGATCGGGATCGACCTCGCGGATCAGCCCCGGATCTTCGAGCGCTTCTACAAGGCCGATCGGACCCGGACCACCGGCGGCGGTACCGGGCTCGGCCTCGCCATCGTCCGGCACATCGTGGAGGGCCACGGCGGACGGATCGAGGTGGAGTCGGCGCCGGGCGAAGGGTCCACGTTCACCGTCCGGCTCCCGGCCGTGACGGCCACGGAACGGGCGTCGGCCGCGGACCCGACCCCCGCGGCAGCCCACTGACCAGCCGCCGAGAGGAGCCAACCGACCGATGCCGGCCGTCATTGCCGCCACGCTCAACATCCGGAACATCGCCGACCGCTGGCCCGAGCGCCTGCCGCTGCTCGTGGCCGACATGGCGGCGATCCAGCCCGACGTCATCGGGCTCCAGGAGGTGGTCTTCGCGGTTCAGCAGGACCGGCTGCTCGGGGCCGGGGGCGAGGCCCGCTACACGACCTTCCGCGGCTGGGCCGGCAGACCGGAATACGGCAACGCGATCCTGCTCAAGGAGCCCGGCGCTGCCGATGCCCCGGAGCGCCTCGATCTCGGGCACAACCGCTCGGCCCTGTGGCTGCCCATCACCGTGCCCGACGGGACGAGCCTCGCATTCGTCGTGACCCACCTCCATCACGAGGTCGCGGACGAGGCGATCCGCGACGACCAGGTCCGCCAGCTCGTCGAGTGGCTTGCCGCCCATCCCGAGCCTGGCCCCCGCGTCGTGGTAGGCGACTTCAATGCCGAGCCCGATGAGCCGGCCTACTCTCGGATGCGCGACGCCGGCTATCGCTCGGCCCACCTCGAGGCAAACGGCCGCGAGCCCGACGTGACCTGGCCTTCGGGCATCCAGGCGCCGGGCATGGACACCGACGGCCAGCCCGGCTGCCTCGACTACCTCTGGCTCGCGGGCGACGTCCGGGCCCTCGATTGCCGGGTCGCGTTCGATCGCCCCTCGGCCGAGGACCGGACGCTGTTCCCGTCGGACCACTTCGGCCTCGTCGCCACGCTCGATGTCGCCGGATGACGCTGCGCCTCGCGCACCGCGGCGATTGGCGCGCTGCTCCCGAGAACAGCCTTCGCGCGATGGCGGCGGCACTCGCCATCCCTGCCTGCGATGGACTCGAGTTCGACGTGCGCGGATCGGCCGACGGCATCCCGGTCCTGCTCCACGATCCGACCCTCGATCGAGTCCAGGGCGTTGACGCGAGGGTCGACGACCTGACCGCGGCGGAGCTCGCCGCATCCGCGATCCCGACGCTCGAGGAGGTGCTGACCGCGATCGTGCCGGCCCCCGGGCCCGCCGGCCGCGCGTTGATGCCGTTCCTCGACGTCGAGCTGAAGGGCGAGCCGGTCCCGGCCGTGATCGAGATCCTCGAGGCGGATCGCGGTGAGACGCTGGCGCGGACGGTCGTCTCGTCGTTCGAGGCGGCCACGCTGCGCTGGCTGCGGCGCGAGCGGCCGGCCTGGCCCACCTGGCTCAACGCCGTCGCGCTCGACGCGGCAACCGTCGCCCGCGGGAGCGAGATCGGATGCCGCGGCGTCTCGGTGGACGCGCGGAACCTCGACGCGGCCGGCATGGCACGGGCTCGGGAGGCCGGGCTCGAGGTCGCGGCGTGGACCGTCCGGAGTCTCGCCGACTACGCGCGCCTCGAGGCGCTCGGCGTCGTGGCGATCTGCGCGGAGGCCGAAGCCCTCGACGGCTGAGCTCCGCGAGACAGGTCGACTCGCGCGCCCCGAGAAACGAGTCGAGCCCCGCCGGCGGCGGGGCTCGAACGTCAATGGATCAGCGCCACGGGATCAGCTGTGGCCGCAGCAGCCGCCGCAGCAACAGCATTCGCTGTCGGGCTTCATGCGCGATCCTCCGAACACGGCGAGCGCCCGGCTGGGTGCCGGGCGCGTTCGCTCCTGGGTGGACTGGGCTAGCAGCTCGCGGTGTCGGTGGGCCGATGCCCGAAGACCGAGCGGACACGCTCGACGATCCCGCGACCGTGACGCTCGCTGGCGTCCTCGTCGTACTCCGACTCTCGGAGCGCAATCCTGCGGGACCGCTGACGAGCGTCGCGCGGATCCTCGAACGCCACGAGCGGGCTGCCCGAGTACATGGCAAACATTCGTCGCTCCCTTCCCGGATCGGTGCTTCCCGATCCGTCATATCGATCCCGATCAATATGGCACAGATATTGATGCTTGTCAATATCGACAAATGTCGATAGAGTGCCATCGATGAACCGCCCGATCGACCCCGACGTCCGTCTTCTGGCCGCGCTCGCGGATCCCGTCCGCCTCGAGATCCTCCGCGAGCTGGCCGGCTCGGCCGAGGTCTGCGCCTGCGACCTGACCGATTGCTGCCAGGTCTCGCAGCCGACCGTCTCGCACCACCTGCGGGTCCTGCGCGAAGCCGGCGCCGTCGTCACGGAGCGGCGTGGCAGCAACATCTACTACCAGGTCGCGCCGGACCTCCTCGAGCGCCTCGGGACGATCGCCCAGGGCTTCGTGCCCGGCGGCCTGATCTCGGTCAGCCCGCTCGGCCCCTCCGGCGCCAAGGCGCGGTCGCTCGCCGGGAACCCGCCGCTCGCCGGGAACCAGCCGCTCGCCTGAGCGCTCCTGCGGCCCCGGCGGTCAGGCTCGCGCGGTCAGAGCCAGCGGGATGAAGGCGTGGAGCCGACCCGCGATCTCGGTCAGAACGCGATCGAAGACCGCCTGTCGCTCGGCCTCGGTCCCGAACGCGTCGGCCGGATCCTCGAAGCCCCAGTGAAGGGTGCTGCGGCCACCCGGAAAAACCGGGCATGCCTGGCGAGCCTTGTCGCAGACGGTGATGACGTAGTCGAAGCTCTGGCCGAGGTAGTGGGTCACGGACTTCGACTGGGCGGCCGAGATATCGATCCCGATCTTGGCCATCGCGGCGATGGCCATCGGGTGGACGGCGACCGGGTCGACGCCGCCG
>DASUHU010000027.1:0-9516 GCA_036273395.1 Candidatus Limnocylindrales bacterium | reverse complement strand
CTGGAGCGTGACGACGGTCGGCTGCCACATCGAGAGCTCGCCCGAGCGCATCGCGAGGAGTGCCGCGGTCGGGCGGACCCACCGCGCGTCGACGACCTCGTCGGAGGCGACCAGGACATCGGTCGATGCCTCGACGAAGGCCGCGAAGAATCGTGCGTCGAACCGGATCGGCAGGTTGAAGGGCGTGACCCATCGGCCGATCGGCACGAGCGACCGCGGATCGAGCTCGATGCCCGTCTCCTCGACCGTCTCGCGGACGGCGGCCGCCACCGCATCCTCGCCTGGCTCGACGCGACCTCCCGGAAAGACGTGGAGGTCCGGGCCGAAGCGCATCGTCGATGGCCGCCGGGTCAGGAGCACCTCGGGTCCGTCGCCGGCGGATCGGAGCAGGACCACCGTCGCGGCGTCCCGTGCCGGCGCCCGGTCGGAGGCAGCGACCGGAGGCGCGGTCCGCGGCGACGCCGGATCGGTCACAGGTCGAGCTCGTAGGCCCAGAGCCATTCGCCGGGCGCGAACTCCCAGTCGAGCCGGGACTCGCGTCGGAAGCCGAACGTCTCGTACAACCGGTGCGCGGTGGTCATGAACGGTCGGGTGTAGATGCCGATGCCGGGCCGGCCGTCGGCTCGGGCCCGCGCGATGCACGCCTCGACGAGCCGCCGGCCCGCGCCTCGGCCTCGCGCACCGAGGGCCACGGCGAGCATCCGGAACGAGGCTCGCTCGCCGAACTCGCCCTCGTGCCACGGCCCGGGGCCCGGCACGTACGTCACGCTTCCGAGCAGCGTCCCGCTTGCGTCGTCCACGGCCACGAGGACCGGCACGTCGCGCGCTCGCGCGGCCGTGTCGCGGAGCTCGTCGTCGTAGTCCTGGTCCGTCTCACCGACGTCGTGGTAGGCCTCGAGCGTCAGCTCACCGATCGCCTCGTACTCATCGGGTCGGGCCGCGCGGACGACGATCCCGCTCACGCCGGCGCGGCCTGGGCCGCAAGCTGCTCGCGGAGGGCCTCCGGATCCGTCACGGGTGCCTGGCAGGCGAAGCTCCGGCAGACGTACGCGGTGGGCCGGCTGGCCCGCAGCGTCCGGTCCTCGAGCAGCGGCACAGCCGTCGCGGGTGTCTCGCGCCCGGCGGGAATCGGCGCCGCGGCAACGACCCGATACGGGGCATACGACCCGGACGCCTCGGCCAGCAGGGCGCGGGCGGCCGGCTCGTCGAGCGGCCCGACGATCGCCACCTCGGCCACCGCGGCATTCGCGAGATCCAACGCCAGGAGCCACCGCGCGAAGGCGGTCGGGTACTGGGCCAGGACCTCCCGGAGGCCGGCCAGGGCGCGCTCGGCGGCGACGCGGTAGCGATCGTCGCCGGTCAGCGCCGAGAGCTGCAGGAGGACGTGGGTCGCGGCCGAGCCGCCCGATGGCGTCGCGTTGTCCTGCGGGTCGCGCGGCCGGGTGACGAGCCGTTCGTGGTCGTCGGCCGTGTCGAAGAAGCCACCGCTCGGGTCGGCGAAGTGGTCGAGGAGCGTGTCTGCGAGCTCGCGGGCCGCGCCGAACCAGCGCTCGTCGAACGTCGCCTCGTAGAGGCCAAGCAGCCCATCGGCCAGGCCGGCGTAGTCCTCGAGCACGCCCGGCCCGCTGGCCCGGCCATCCTTCCAGGACCGCCGGAGGCGCCCGTTGGCGTCCCGCAACCCCGCGAGGATGGCCTCGGCGCAGCGCTCCGCGGCGGCGCGATAGCGCTCGGCCCGGATCGGATCCGACTGCCGGAGGAGCCGCGCGGCGTCGGAGAACGCGGCGATCGCGAGCCCGTTCCAGGCGGCGAGGGCCTTGTCGTCGCGCGCCGGCTGGGAGCGTTCCGTCCGCACCTCGAGCAGGCGCTCGCGGGAGCGTGCGAGCCGGTCGTGGACCGGCCCTGCCGCGAGACCGGTGGAGCGCGCGAGCTCGGCGTCGGTGCGGACGCGCGAGAGGATCGTCCGGCCTTCCCAGTTGCCCGCGTCCGTCACGCCATAGGCGCCGGCGAACAGGTCGGCACCTTCCCCGAGGACGTCGCGAATCTCGCTCGCGTGCCAGGTGAACGTGCCGCCCTCGACCCCGTCGGTGTCCGCGTCGAGGCTCGAGGCGAACGTCCCGTCGTCGCGACGGAGGTCGCGGAGCATGAACTCCAGCACCCCGATCCCGACATCGCGGAGCTCCGGATCGCCCGTCGCGGACCAGGCGAGGAGGTAGACCCGGGCGAGCTGGGCGTTGTCGTAGAGCATCTGCTCGAAGTGCGGGACGAGCCAACGCGCGTCGGTGGCGTAGCGGTGGAAGCCGCCGCCGAGCTGGTCGCGGATCCCGCCGGCGGCCATCGCCTCGAGCGCGCGCCGGGCGACCGACAGGGCGGCCGCGTCCCGCGCCCCCACCGCCCGCTGGAGCAGCAGCTCGATCGTCATCGGCTGGGGGAACTTCGGGGCCGTGCCCCAGCCGCCCGTCGTCGAGTCGAAGGCCCCGATGACCGTGGCCACCGCCTCCTCCACCAGCTCCGGGCCGGGAGCGGCGTTCCGTCCCGCATCCTCGCCGGCGCGCGCGGCCTGGTCGAGCGCCGACGCGAGGCGAAGCCCGGCACTCTCGAGCTCCCCGCGCTGCTCGCGCCAGGCCCTGGCGATCGTCTCGAGCACCTGCCGGAAGCTCGGCAGTCCGTGACTCGGCCGATCCGGGAAGTACGTCCCGCCGTAGAACGGCCGGCCCTCGGGCGTCAGGAAGACCGACATCGGCCAGCCGCCACCGCCGGTCATCGCCTGGACCGCGGCCATGTAGACCTGGTCGAGGTCGGGGCGCTCCTCGCGATCGACCTTGATCGGCACGAACTGCGCGTTGAGGAAGGCCGCCGTCGCCTCGTCCTCGAACGACTCGCGCTCCATGACGTGGCACCAGTGGCACGCCGCGTACCCGATCGAGAGGAAGATCGGACGGTCGAGGAGCTTCGCCCGGGCCAGGGCATCGGGCCCCCAGGGCGACCAGTCGACGGGGTTGTGGGCGTGCTGGAGGAGGTACGGGCTGGTCTCGGTCGCGAGGCGATTCGTGTGCCGGGGAGGTACCGCCGCCTTGCCTGCAGCCTCGGTTGCGGCCTCGGTCGGGGCCCTGGGCTCGGTCATCGAGCGATGGTAGGCCGGGGTCGCCGCGAGGCGACCGAACGCTAGCGGGGCGCCACGCGGGACAGCGTCGCGCTCGCCACCTCGGCGCCCTCGGCACTCGCCGCCGCCACGGAGCGATGTCCGATCGCCGCGGACGCCCGATCCGCGACGGCTCGATGGCCGCGCAGCCAGCCGAGCGCCGCGATGCCGGCGATGCCGCTGGCGAGGCCGCCGATCCCGATCGAGATGTCCGGGCCGTACGCGGACGCCACCCAGCCCATGAGCGGCCCGCCGATGGGGGTCGAGCCAGCGAACACGGTCGTGTAGACGCTCATCACCCGGCCGCGCAGCCGGTCGGGCACGGTCAGCTGGATGACCGTGTTGCACGTCGCCGCCATCGAGATGGCGCCAACGCCCGCGAAGAACATCGCGACGAGCGACAGGCCGTACGAGCGCGAGACGCCGACGACGACCTCGGCGATGCCGAGGAGCAGCGCGCCGGCCCCGATGATCAGCGGCCCGGTCTTGCCCGAGAAGGCGATCGTCAGCGCGGCCAGGAGCGAGCCGACGCCGGTCGCGGCCATCAGGAAGCCGTAGCCCGTCGCGTCCGAGTGCAGGACGAGCTGGGTCAGCGGCGGCATGACGACGCTGAAGTTCATGCCGAACGTCGAGACGATCCCGATGACGGCGATCGCCAGCAGGACGATCGGCGTCGACCGGACATAGCCGAGGCCTTCGCGCAGGTGGTTCGTGACCTCGGAGACCGAGTCCGGCCGCTCGATCCCGCCGCGGACATGGAGGGCGTCCTCGTCCATGGCCAGCAGCGCGCCGATCACCGCGAGGTACGAGACGGCGTCGATGAAGAACGCCAGCGCCACGCCGAACACGCCGATGGCAAGGCCGGCCAGGGCCGGGCCGACGACGCGAGCGCTGTTGAAGATCGCCGAGTTGAGGGCCACGGCGTTGCCGATGTCCTCGCGTCCGACCATCTCGACCGCGAAGGCCTGGCGGGTCGGCATGTCGACGGAGTTCCGGATCCCGAGCAGGAGGGCGATCACGAACACGTGCCAGACCTGCACGACGCCGGTGAACACGAGGATCGTCATCGCGAAGCTGAGGATCGCGGCGAAGCCCTGGGTCAGGACGAGGACCCGCCGCTTCGGCCAGACGTCGGCGATGATCCCGCCGAACAGCCCGAGGATCAGGACCGGGGTGAACTGGACGGCGGCCACGAGGCCGAGGATGAAGGCGTTGCCGGTCAGCTCGAGCACGAGCCAGCTCTGGGCGACGGACATCATCCACGTCCCGACGAGCGAGACGAGCTGGCCGCCGAAGTAGAGCCGGTAGTTGCGGTGGCCGAGCGCGCTCCAGCCCTTGAACCCCGCCAGGGCGGCCACGCTCGGCCGACCGAAGGTCATCGGTCGCCTCGCACCGGGTAGGAGGCGTCCGGCTGGGCCGCGGCCCGCTCGGGATGGGCCCTGGCGCCACCGTCGAGCTCGGTCAGGTGGGCCTCGAGATGGCGGCGGCGGGTGGTGGCGGCCTCGATCATCGCCTCGAGCCGGTCGATCTTGGCCCGGAGCGTGTCGACCTGGTGGTCGATCCGGCTCATGCCCTCGAGCAGCAGGTCGCGTCGTTCGGCCGGATCGTCGGTCGCCCGGAAGCGCGCGCCGATGTGGGCCCGTGCGGCTTCGTCCTCGAGCAGCCGGCCGATGTCGGCGACGCTGAACCCGGCGTCGTCGCGGAGGCCCTTGATGAATCGCAGTCGCTCGACGTCGTCCGCGTCGTACAGCCGGTAGTCGCCCTCGGAGCGAGCCACGGGCTTGAGGAGGCCCTTCTCCTCGTAGTACCGGATCGACCGAGCCGTGAGGCCGACCTCTTCCGCGACCTCCTGGATCCGCGACAGCCGCGCCGGGTCCTGCGGATCCGGGGCCGTCGTCGACGTCGGATTGGGGTGGGTCAGCGTCACGCCGCAATCCTAGCAAAGATTAACGTTCGCGTAAAGGTTACGGTTAGGCGTCATTCCGGGTACGATCGGTTCATGGACTTCGGACTCATCCTCCCGGCGATGGCCGCGGGGAGCTCTCGCGAGGGGATCGAGTCGGCGGCCGAGCTCGCGGAGCGCCACGGATTCGGCGACGTCTGGGGGACCGACCACCTGCTCGTCGATCACACCGCGGTCGAGGACTACGGCCGGATCTACGAGATCCTGACCACCCTCGCCTGGCTGGCGGGCCGCTTCCGGACGGTCCGGCTCGGGGCCTCGGTCGTCATCGCGCCGATGCGGAACGCGGTCGTCCTCGCGAAGCAGCTCGCAACGATCGACGACCTGTCCGAGGGCCGCCTGATCGCCGGCCTCGGGGTCGGCTGGAACGAGCCGGAGTTCGCAAACGTCGGCGTCGCCGAGCGGTTCCATGTCCGGGGCGCCTACCTCGAGGAGACGATCCGGCTCCTCCGCCACCTGTGGTCAGGGTCGCGGGAGCCGTTCGCGGGCCGGTTCCACCACTTCGACGACTTCACCTTCGAGCCGCTGCCGCCGCAGGGCGAGCGGCTGCCGATCTGGCTCGGCGGCCGGAGCGAGAAGGCCCTGGAGCGCGCCGGCCGCGTCGCCGACGGCTACCACGCGTCGAGCTCCACGCCGGACCAGATCGCGGCGCGGGCGACGATCATTCGCGCCGCCGCCGAGGCCGCCGGGCGGCCGATGCCGGTCCTGAGCGCCCGCGTCCGGGTCGAGCTCGGGGCCGTACCCGATCCCTCGACCCCCGGGCTCCGGGGCAGCCCCGACGAGATCGCGACGGGCATCCGGGCCTACGCGAAGGCAGGCGTCAGCCACCTCGCGCTCGCATTCCCCGAGCCCGATCAGGCCGGGCTCAGCCGCTCGGTCGCGCGGTTCGTCTCGGACGTCCGTCCGCTCCTCGAGGCCTAACCCACCGGGCCGGGCCCGACGGCGGCCATCCGCTAGAGCTTCGGCAGCTCCTGGCGGTCCGTCTGCGCCGCGGCGAACAGGTCGCCCCGTTCGCGAACCCGCGGCAGGACGGTCCGGATGGTCCAGCGGTCGCTCCGGAGCTCCGGATCGTCGAGCTCGTCCCAGGTGATCGGCGTCGAGACCGGCGCGCCGGCGGCGGGCCGGACGGCATATGGCGCGACGAGGGTCTTGATGGACGCGTTCTGGGTGTAGTCGAGGCGAGCCTTGCCGCCCCGGCGGTCCTTCGCCCACTCCCACGACACGAGGTCGGGCACGGTCCCGCCGACCGCGCGGGACAGGCCTTCGACCCAGTCGCTCGTGTCGCGGTAGGTATAGCCGCCGATGACCGGGATCCAGACCTGGATCCCGCGCCGGCCGGTGGTCTTCGGGTAGCCCCTGACCTTCAGGTGCTCGAGGGCCGTCCGGAAAAGCCGGGCGAGCGTCAGCGTCTCGTCCCACGTGGTGGCCTCGCCGGGATCGATGTCGATGAGGGCGAAGGTCGGATGGGTCGGGTCGTCGAGCCGGACCGTCCAGGCGTGGATCTCGAACGCCGCCTGGTTGCCGAGCCACGCCAGCGTGGCGGCCTGATCGGCGACGATGTGGACGTTCGGGTCCCGGTCCTCGACCCCGACCTCCCGCCACGTCCGAACCCAGTCGGGCGTGTCGCGGGCATTCTTCTGCCAGAAGCCCGGAGCGCCGGCGCCATTCGGGTAGCGGTGGAGGTTGAGGGGCCGGTCGGCGAGGTGCGGCAGCATCGCCGGCGCGATCGTTGCGAAATAGGCGACGAGCTCGCGCTTCGTCACGGGCGCGGGATCGGCGCCGCGCTTGGGGCGCGACCCGTCCGGCTCGGGATCGCCGGGCTTCGGCGGGAAGAGGACCTTGTCGAGATTCGTGAGCTTCAGGGCTCGACCGCCGATCTCCCACGACCCCTCGGACTTCATCGACCGGAGCGCGGCCAGCTCGTCCTCGGTCGCGGGTGGGTAGGCGGCGGCCTTCTCGGAGTGGCCGGAGGCCCGCTCGGGTGGATCGTCGGCCCCGTCGGGGATCGCGCGCTCGGCCGCCTGGACCGCGGTCATCGTCTCGACCGGGCGCTCGCGGACCACCTCGGTCGGTGGCTTGCCACCTTCGTCGAGGCCCTTGTAGGCCGCCTGCCGGACGAGGTTGTCCCGGGTCCAGCCGCCGAGCTCGGCCCGGATGACGAGCTCAGGGCGGACCCATCGAACGCCCTTGAGATCGCCGCCCCAGCGGCCCTTGTAGTCCCGCGGCGGTGGTGGGTCGAAGGGCACGTCGTCGGTCTGGAGCTCCTCCAGCCGCTTGCGCAGGGTGCGCCGCGTGACGGCGTTGAAGCCCGATCCCACCTTGCCCGCGAACCGCAGCCTCCGCGCGCCATCGGCGGCGTCCGCGCCGTCACCCACGGCCTCGTACACACCGACGACGATCGCACCGAGGTCGCTCGCGGCGCCCTCGCCCGGCGTGTAGCCGCCGACGACCAGCTCCTGCTCGAGGCGGTGCTTGATCTTGAGCCAGGACCGGCTCCGGATCCCGGGCTCGTACGTCGAGCGGCGATGCTTCGCGACGACGCCCTCGAGGCCCTGATCCGCGGCGGCCTGGAGGAAGTCCCTCCCGGTTCCGACCACGTGGTCCGCGAACCGGACGCGGTGGTCGCCCGTGCGAAGCACGGTCCGCAGCAGTGCCTTCCGGTCCTCGAGCGGCACCGCGAGCAGGGACCGGCCATCGAGGTACAGGAGATCGAACGCCTGGTAGCTCCATCGGGCGGACGGGCTCCCGGTGAGCTCCTGCAGGAGGCCGAAGTCCGGCAGGCCATCGTCCCCGATCGCGACGACTTCGCCATCGACGATGGCGTCCTCGGCGGTGATCCACGTCGCCGGGGTCAGGAGCTTCGGGAAGTACGCTTCGCCGTCGTTGCCGTTCCGGGTGAACAGCCGGGCCTGGCCCCCGCGGACCACCGCCTCGATCCGGTAGCCGTCCCACTTGATCTCGAACAACCAGTCGTCGTCGTCGAAGGCGCGGTTCGCGAGGGTCGCGGCCATGGGCGGGATGAACGATGGCATCCGCTCGGCCTTGGCCTTGGCAAGATCGATCTCGGCGGTCGCCGCGGGCGCGTGGCTGACCCAGATCGCGTCCTTGTCGGCCTTGACCTCGTCGTTCGTCCGGCCGGTCTTGACGCTCTGGGGATGGTCCTCGGCGTCCCAGCCGTCGACCGCGTCGGCGTCGCGCTTGTGGAGCAGGAGCCAGTTGTCCCCGCCGTCGGCGTCGTCCCACGAGCTGCGGCTGCGACCGCGTCCGCTCGTCCGGACGATCGTGAAGCGGCCCCGGAGCTTCTCGCCGCGGAGCGAGAACTTCAGCTCGCCATCGGCGACGGCGGTGCGGCCGTCGGGCGTCTCGGGGTCGGCGGTCCAGGTGCCCCAGTCCCAGACGATGACGTCGCCCCCGCCATACTCGCCCTTCGGAATCACGCCCTCGAAGTCGAAGTACTCGAGCGGGTGGTCCTCGACATGAACCGCCATCCGGCGCAGGTGGGGATCGAGCGTCGGACCCTTCGGGACGGCCCACGACACGAGCACGCCGTCGATCTCGAGTCGGAAGTCGTAGTGGAGCCGCGTCGCCCGATGGCGCTGGACGACGTATCTGCCGCTGCCCGACGCGCCCTGCCCGGAAGGCTCGGGCACCCCGGCGGCCCGGCCCGCCGGCTCCGGGAATATGGCTCCGGAGGGCTCCGGCGTCTTCCGGAAGTCGCGCTTGCGGCGGTACTCCTCGAGGGGCATGTCCGGATCAGTGTCCGCGGTTCGCGGGCCCCGCGTCCATGCGGCACGGGGTCGGTTCGCGTCGCCCGCCTACCATCCCGGCTCGATGCGCGGCCTGCTGCGGTTCCTCATCCTCGTCGCTGTCCTGGTCGGGATCGGGGTCCTGCTCGTCGTCCAGCTGCTGATTCCGGCGATCGTCACCGCGGAAGTGCGAGCCGCCATTCCCGTGTCGGCCACACCGATCGCGGTCGACGTCCGCACGAGCCTCACGGGCGTGCTCCTCCATGGCCGGATCGATTCGATCACGGTCAGTGGCTCGAACGTCCGTCGGGGTCTCGTCACCGCGGCCGCCATGGACATCACGGTCGGCGACGTCGGGATCATCGATCGGTCCTTCGGGACCGTGACCGGCGCGCTGTCCGGCGTCCAGCTCGACCAGGGCATCCACCCGCCGATGCGCCTGACCCGGGTCACCCTGAGCGGCAGCGCGACGCGGATCCAGGCCGCCGCCGAGCTCAGCCCCGCGGATCTCGAGACCGAGCTCGAGCTGGCGATCGCCGGAGTGGGCAGCGATCCGGTGTTCGGATCGGCCCACGTCAGCGTGGCAGGCGGGGTCATCCACGTCGAGGCCGGCACGAACGACGTCGCGGCGACCCTCCGGCTCGAGAACGGCGCGATCGTGCTGGATG
>DASUHU010000026.1:0-5296 GCA_036273395.1 Candidatus Limnocylindrales bacterium | reverse complement strand
GCCCAGGGATCCGGTCATCCTGCGGGCCGATGCCGGCACCGGCGCGAAGGTCCGAGCCTCGATCCTCACGCTCGCGGCGACGCAGGCCGTGCCTCTGACCTCGGTCCGGGCGGTCGTGCCGTCGCTCGACGACATCTACCGCCGGGCAGTCGAGCAGCGGGCCCAGGCGCGGGCCGGGAAGGCTGCCGCGTGAGCGCGCCCTCGACCACGGCACCGACTCGGGCAGCGTCGGATCGGCCGATGCGGCGGGCGCCGGGCTGGGTCACGATCGCGGGCAAGGAGTTCGCCGATCTCGTCCTGAGCGCCCGGTTCTACGTCCTCCTCGTGATCCTCGGGATCGCCGCGCTCATCCCGATCTACTTCGGAGCCGATCGGATCCAGTCCGTGGCCGGGCAGGCGAGCGGGTCGCCGGCATTGTTCCTGGCGCTGTTCCAGATCGGTCCATCGGGCGTCGACTTCGTCCGAGCGGACGTGTTCGTGTCGATGGCCGCGCCGCTGCTCGGGATCGCGTTCGCCTTCGACGCGGTCAACGGCGAGCGCCACCAGGGGACGCTCCCGCGCCTCCTGTCGCAGCCGATCCACCGCGACGACGTCATCAACGGCAAGTTCGCCGCGGGCCTCGCCGCCATCGCGATGGTCCTCGCGGCCGTGCTCCTCGTCGTGTCGGGCTTCGGGATCTTCCGGCTCGGGATCGTGCCAGCGCCCGAGGATGTCCTGCGGCTCGTCGCCTGGTACGTGCTGACCGTGCTGTACGTCGCGCTGTGGCTGGCCTTCGGGCTGCTCCTCTCGGTCGTCATCGGTCGCGCGGCGACCTCGGCGCTGGTGGGATTCGGCGTCTGGCTGTTCGTGGCCATCCCGTTCTTCGGGCCGCTGCTGCTCTCGCTCGCGAGCCAGGTCCTCGCCCCGACGAGCACCCTTAACGCCCAGTACGGCGTGACGAACGAGGCCCAGCAGTTCATCCAGCGGCTGCTGCCGAGCACGCTCTACAGCGAGGCCAGCGGCGCGATCCTCAACCCCGGGGCGACGCTGACCAGCTCGCCCACCACCCTCGACCAGCTGATCCAGGCCCAGCAGCAGATCCAGGGCTCGTCCATGAGCTTCGACCAGAGCCTCCTGCTCGTGTGGCCGCACATCGTGGCCCTGCTCGCGCTCACGGCCCTGTGCTTCGCGCTGGCCTACGTCTCGTTCATGCGCCAGGAAGTCCGGGCCTAGGTTCGAAATCCTCCGGCGCGGGGGCCCTCGGCACGGGTAGCCTGTCCGCGATGAGCCGGCCGGACTGCGCCTGCTGCTACGACGTCGAGTTCGACGATCGGAGCGCTCGACGCGAGCTCGAGGACGATCGTCGTCGAGGGCCGCGGCCGGCGACGCGAGCCCTGGCCGAGGCGCTCGCCGGCGGTGATGCGACGGGCCTCTCCGTCCTCGACATCGGCGCCGGCATCGGGACGGTTCACCGGCTGCTGCTCGAGGCCGGCGCCGCCACGGTCATCGACGTCGACGCGTCGCGGCCGTACCTCTCGGCCGCGGAGGCCGAGGCAACGCGCCTGGGATTCGGCGGGCGGGTGCAATTCATCCACGGTGACTTCGTCGCGGTGGTGCCCGAGGTGCCCGAAGTCGATGTGGTCGCGCTCGACCGGGTGGCCTGCTGCTACCCCGATGCGACCGGGCTGATCGGGGCCGCGGCCTCGCGTGCGCGCCGGCGCCTGGGCGTGGTCATCCCGCCGGACAACTGGCTCGCGCGGATCGCGGTGGGCTCGGTCAACGCCTGGCAGATCCTCCAGCGCTCGCGGCTCCGGATGCAGTGCCATCGCCATCGGGTCATCGCCGCAGCGGCCGAAGGCGCGGGCCTGCGCTGGATCCGGACGGACGCGATCGGCGTGTGGCGGCTCCTGCTGTTCGAGCGGCCGACGGCGGCCGCGCCTCCGGCGGGAGCCGGTCGGGCTCAGGCTCAGGCCGGCGGGTAGCCGGTGATCCGCCGGATCTCGCGGTACAGCGGCTGCAGGCGGTCGTACATCCGGAGATAGACCGAGCGATACAGGTCGTCGTACAGGCGGGCCGCTGCGGGCGTCGGCTCGAACCGCTCGCCCACGTGGACCATCGCCGCGACCGCGGTCTCGACATCGGGATGGACCCCGATGCCCACCGCCGCATCGATCGCCGCCCCGAGGCCCGCGGCCTCGTGGGTGTGCGGCGTCGACGCCGGGAGGCCGAAGACGTCGGCGAAGAGCTGGACCGCAGCCCGCGACTGGGCGCCGCCGCCCGCGACGCGGAGCTCGCGGATCGCGACGCCATTCCGCCTGACGCTTCGGTCCGCGCCCTCGCGGAGCCCATACGCGAGCCCCTCGAGAATCGCGCGATAGAGGTGGGCTCGCCCGTGGATGTCGCCGAAGCCGAGGACGGCGCCCTTCGCCTCGGGACCGGGGTATCGAACACCGGGCATCCAGTAGGGCTGGAGGACGAGGCCCATCGAGCCCGGGGTCGAGGCCGCCAGGAGGTCCTCGAACAGGGCCTCGGGCGGGACGTCCAATGCGGCCGCTCGCGCCACCTCGTCCGTCCCGAACTCGCGCTTGAACCATTCGACCATCCAGAAGCCGCGCAGGACCTGGAGCTCGACGAACCAGGCCTCGGGGATCGCCGCGGGATAGGGCGGCACGAGGGGGATCGCCTCGATGTAGCGGCGGTGGGTCGTGCCGATCGTCGCGGTCGTCCCGAAGGACAGGCCCGCGATCTGCGGGGCGATCGCGCCGGAGCCCAGGGCCTCGCACTGCTTGTCGCCGGCTGCGGCGATCAGCGGCACATGCCGCCGGCCTGCCCCCCCGCCTCCGCTCCGGGCCCCGTCTCCGGCCGCCGGGCTCGGCAGGCCGAGGTGGGCTGCCGCCTGCGGCGTCAGGTCGCCGAGGGTCGCGGTGGGCGGGACGAGCTCCGGGAGCCATTCCCGACGGACCGGCGCCGCCTGCCACTTCCAATCCCAGCGCGCCGCCCAGCGCGAGCGCTTGAAGTCGAACGGCAGGTAGCCCACCTGGCACGCCGTCGAGTCGACCCAGCGACCGACGAGCCGCTCGGTCAGCCAGCCCGAGAGCAGGCCGAACCGGGCGATCCGCGGCCAGACCTGGGGCTCGTGGGTCCGGATCCAGTTGACCTCCGCGTCGGCCTGGAACCGGGCGACGGTCTCGGCGGTCCGGGTCGCACGGAACACGGCGCCCCACGGCAGCCCGATCGGTGCGAGGCCATCTGTCCGCCGGGTGTCCAGCCACACGAGTGCCGGCCGCAGGGGAGTGCCGTCGGCGTCGGCCACCACCACCGTCGCGCGCTGGGTCGTCAGCGCGACGGCGGCAACGGCGCCTGGCCCGAGCCGACCCCGAGCGGCGGCGTCGGCCCACAGCCGCCGGCACGCCTCGCCGATCGCGGTCCACCAGACCTCCGGGTCCTGCTCGGCCCAGCCGGGCTGGGCCGAGACGTAGGGCACGATCGGCACCCGCCCGATGGCGAGCGGCTGCCCGGCCGCATCGAACAGCAGCGCCCGGACGCTCTGGGTCCCGACATCGAGCGCGAGCAGCAGGTCGCCCACGAGCACGTATGGTGCGTCCCGCTGGGGGCCCCGTGGCGCCGACCCCGCGGAGCCTCGGGGCTCAGAACGGCGGCCAGGGCACTGGCGGCCAATCGGGGCTTGGGCCCGGAAAGACGCCGGCGGCGAGCAGCTCCTCGATACGACGGCGGGTGGCCGTGACCTCCCGCGAGGCCAGCAGCTCGCGCAGCGAGCGGGCCAGCGGCGCGCCGGCGGCCAGCTGCCCCGCGAGATTCGCCAGCGCGGCCCGCTCGGACGCCTCGAAGGGCTGGCCCTCCCAGGCCCAGAGGATCGTCCGGAGCTTCGGCTCGACGGCGAACGTCACGCCGTGATCGACCACGAACAGCCGCCCGTCGGGCGTGGGGAGCAGGTGGCCGCCCTTTCGATCGGTGTTGTTGGCGATGGCATCGAACAGCGTGACCCGACGAAGGCGCGGATCGTCGGCCACGATCAACCCGACCACGTCGATCCCGGGGTCGACCTCGATCCAGCGCTGGAGCATGCCCTCCCCGTACGGGCCGTCACGGAGCACGGTCGGCGGCACGAGGCCCCACCCGAGCGCCTCCGAGAGCCGGTACGCGGCGACCTCCCGGCGGGTGAGCGTCCCGATCGGGAAGTCGAACAGGGGGCGCTCGCCGGCGGTCGGCTTCCAGACCGCGTAGAAGCCGGGGCCGAGCCCGGCGAGGGGGCTCGAGTCGGCGGGTTCCCAGGCGAGGGTCGCCGCGGCCGGGTGGCCGACTCGAACCAGCAGGGCGTTGTTGGACGACTCGACCAGCCGTCCGACGAGCTCGATCTCGCCGCTGGCCAGGACCTCGAGACCGGCGTCGGCCTCGGGGGCCGCCATGGCATTGGCCAACGGACGAGTGGCGGCGCCGCGAGGGTCAGCGGTCAGTTGACGTAGTGCCCGTTCTTGCGGGGGCAGATGTGGCCGGCCGGATCGAGCGGGTTGCCGCACAGCGGGCAGGGCGGCCGGCCGGCCCGAACCACCCGATGGGCCCGCTCGACGAACGTCCGTGCCGCATCGGCGGTCATCCGGACGCGGAGCAGGTCCGGGCCCTCCTCGTCGTCGTCCTCGTCGGCCTGGAGGGCCTCGATCGCCTCCTCGATCGACTCGACCTCGATCTGGGCCCGAGCCTCGACGAGGATCCGCTCCGCGTCGCCGTCCCAGCCGAGGGTCAGCGAGCCGGCTCGGAAGACCTCGTTGATCGGCTCGTCGAGCGGTCGGACGTCCTGGGAGATCGGCTCGTCGGGGTCATCGACGATGCCCTCCCGATCGAGCTCCACGAGCAGCTGCCCGAGGCGCTCGGCGAGCGCCGAGACCTGGGTCTTCTCGATCGTCACGCTCACGACGCGACCACCGGCTCGGGCCTGGAGGAAGAAGGTCCGGTTGCCGGGCTGGCCGATGGTGCCGGTGGCGAACCGCTCGGGATCGTCGAAGACGAAGAGGCGCCGGGTCATGGCTCGACTGTACCCGGAAATGGCGTGCCTGCCGGAACCCGGTGCGGGCCGCGGGCGATCGGGCTACCCGACCTGGACGTCGATCGTGTGGTGGCCGCGCGCGCCGTCGGGCGCCGGGGGCGTCTGCTGGTCGGTCTGGACCGTGCCCGTTCCGTCCGTCGCGCGGACCGAGATGCTGTGCGCGCCGGTCGGCGCGTCCCAGCTGTACAGCCACTGGACCCAGGTCGCCTTCGAGATCGGGGCCGAGAGGGTCGTCCTCTGCCACGGGCCCTGGTC
>DASUHU010000025.1:0-9197 GCA_036273395.1 Candidatus Limnocylindrales bacterium | reverse complement strand
CATCCTTTTCCGGGCCCGTCGTGGCTGGCCTGGCCGGCCCGGCCGCCGCGACAGCAACCGCCGGGATCAGATCCGGCGCGTCCGGCTCGGGGGCCAGCTCCGGCTCCGGCGCGGACGCTCGCGGCCGGGCGAGGGCCGACCGGGCCATCGTCACCGCGACGTACAGCATGAGCAGCGCGAACAGGGCCGCGACGACCTGCTGGTCCACGACGAACGCGATCCCGCCGCCGATCACGGCGCCGAGCGCGGTGAACAGCTCGAGGAACATCCCGAGCCGGAGGTTCGCGACATCCCGCTCGAGGTAGACGGCGGCCGAGGCGCCGCTCGTCATGACCACGCTGATGAGCGAGACCGCCACCGCCTCGCGGACCGGGAGCCCGAAGCCGATCGTGAGCAGGGGCACGATCAGCACGCCCCCGCCGAGCCCCAGCAGGGACCCGAAGGTTCCCGCGACGAACCCGCCACCGAGCATCAGGAGCCCGATCTCCATCGACCTACGGGGTTGCCGAGGGTGCTCGAGCGCCGTCGAGCGCAGGCGACAACGCTGGCAACGGCCGGATCAGCGCGACCCGCGCCCGTGCTCGCTTGACCGTCAGGCCGTCCGCGGTCACGTCGCGGTCGAGCCGGTGGGGCAGGTCGCACTCAGCCGAGGCGTTGCCAAGGCGTCGCCGAGCGAGGCCGCGAGCGCACCCCGCGGTGCGTGAGCGGTGGAGCGCAGGCGACAACGCTGGCAACGGCCGGATCAGCGCGACCTACGGGCGGAGGTGCTGGGGGGCGTAGGGCAGGAGCGCGACATGCCGGGCTCGCTTGAGCGCGACGGACAGCTCGCGCTGATGCCCGGCGCACGTGCCCGTCTTCCGGCGGGGCTCGATCTTGGCCCGCTCGGAGAGGTAGCGACGGAGGCGGTTGACCTCCTTGTAGTCGATCTGGACGGTCTTGTCGGCGCAGAAGGCGCAGACCTTGCGGCGCCGACGATCGCGGTAGAAGTCGTCCCGCTTCCGGGATCGGGATGGGGGCATGGGTTCGTTCGTCTCCTGGCTGGGCTAGAAGGGGAGCTCGTCGATCTCGGTGTCGTCGAAGCCGCCGGAGCGTCCGCCGGCCGCGGGAGCCCCGGCAGCGGCCGGAGCGCCGCTGAACGTGCCTTCGCCCGCGCCCTCGCGGCGATCGAGCGGGAGGACGGTGTCGGCCGAGATCTCGAGGGACAGGCCCTTGCGGCCATCCTTGGTCTCGTACTCCCGAGTCCGGAAGCGGCCGTCGACGAGGACGCGGGCGCCCTTGCGAAGGTTCTCTGCGGCGCGCTCGGCCCGGTCACCCCAGACCGAGACCCGGAACCAGTCCGTGGCCTCGACCCACTCCCCGGTCTGCTGGTTCTTGGTCGACTGGTTGACGGCGACGCTGAACTCGGTCACCGGCCGGCCGTTCGGCGTGTAGCGGAGCTCGGGATCACGCCCGAGGTTGCCGACGATCTGGATCTTGCTGAAGGCCATCGGTCCGTCCCTCGCTAGTCCGTGGCCGCCGGAGCGGCCTCGCTCTCGGACTCGTCGATCCGCTCGCGTCCGTCGTCCTCGTCGACCTCGTCCTCGGCCGACGGGAGCTCCTCGTCGCCATCGCTCGAGCCGGCGGAGGCGCGGGCCTTGGCCGGCCGCTCCTGGCGGACGACGAGGTGGCGCAGGACCTCTTCGGTGATGAGCAGGCTCCGCTCGAGCTCCCCGATCGCGTCGGCAGGGGCCTCGAAGACGACGATGTGGTACGAGCCCTCGCGCTGCCGGTCGATGGGGTAGGCCAGCCGCCGGCGGCCCCACGGGGCGACCTTGACGATCTGGCCGCCGGCGGCGGTGATCTGGCGGGTGGTCCGATCGATGATCGCGGAGAGTCGCTCATCCGGCACGTCCGGCCGGAAGACGAGCATCAGTTCATAGCGGCGCACGGCCGTGGTTCTCCTTCCAATGGGAATGCCCCGATGACGGCAGGCCGTCGCGGAGCCGAAAGGCAACGCGGGGAGTCTAGCACGGGCCGTTCGGCGGACCGCCCTCGGTGGGGGTTGTATCCTCTCGCCTCGATCCCATCAACACCCTACGGGGGGTACGTGCCAGACACGCGTGTCCTGCTCCTCGGCAATGCCGCGAGCGACGTCCTCGTACCGACGCTCAGCCGGGCAGGCCGAGCGCTGACCCGCACCTCCGATGCCGAGGAGGCGGTGGCCCTCGCCCCGGACCAGGACGTCATCGTCGTCGATGCGGTGGCTCCCCCCCGGACGACCTCGGACGTGTGCCGCGAGATCCGGGCCAACGCCAAGCTCGCCGAGCTGCCGGTCCTCGCGATCACCGCGGCCGACGACGTCGAGGAGCGCATCCGGCTGCTCGAGGCGGGCGCCGATGATGTCATCACCCGACCGGTCGACGATCGCGAGCTCGATGCCCGGGTCGAGGCCCTCGAGCTCCGCCACCGGCGGTCGAAGGAGCTCGGCGCCGGGGGCCTCGTCGCCCCGACGCGCCGGCCCGGCCGGCGTCTCATCACGGTCTTCTCGCCGAAGGGCGGCGCCGGCACGACCACGGTCGCGGTCAACCTCGCGCTGGTCCTCGCCGCCCGGCAGCCCGACCAGGTCGGCCTGCTCGACCTCGGAGGCGGGATCGGCGACGTCGGGACGCACCTCGACCTCCACCCGCGCGTCACGCTCGCCGACCTCCTCCGTGACTCGAGCGCCGTCGACGACGGCGCCTCGTTCGCGAGCTACCTCACCCGCCATTCCAGCGGCCTGCGCGTGCTGGCCGCGCCTCCGGGACCGATCGCGGTCATGGACGCGGAGGTGGCGAACCGGCTCCTCGAAACCGCCCTCGGGGTCCTCGCGACCGTCGTGGTCGATGCCGGCTCACGCCTGGAGCCCGGCACCGAGGCGATCCTCGGCCAGTCGGACGACGTCGTCCTCGTCGTGACGCCCGAGTTCGCGGCGCTCAAGGCCGTCCGGATGACGCTCGATCACCTGGGCTCGCTGGGACTCCAGGTCCCCGAGCCGCGGATCCTCCTGAACGACATCTTCGCCCACGAGCTGCTCGTGCCCTCGGACATCGACGAGGCCCTTGGGCGCCGGGCCACCGTCCGCGTCCCGTACGACATGCTGCTCTACCAGCGAGCCGCCAACGAAGGCCGGCCGGTCTACGCGACGGCGCCTCGGTCCGTGCCGGGTCAGCGGTTCGAGCTCCTGGGCCATGTCCTGCTCGGCGAGGACGTGCCCCACGAGACACCGACCGACGGCCGGCGACGACGGCTCGGAATCTTCGGCCGGGCCTGAAATCCGCGACCGCGGCGGCCGGACACGGCCGGCCCGGCGGCACGGCCCGACGGCGATCAGGTCCCGAGCGCCGACGACCCTCCCCCACCCGCCCGGCCCGACTGCTCCCCGGAGCCTGCTTCGGACGCAGCGTCCGATGCCGGTTCGTCCGCGGTGATGTCGAGCGCCTCGTAGTGGGTGACGCGGACCTCGCCGGCGGCCTCTTCGGCCTCGGGCAGGAGCTTCGGCCGGGAGAGATCGTGGCCGGCCCAGCCATACACCGAGTCGGGGTCTCGCCACTCCTCGAACAGGACGACCTCCTCGCCGCCGTCGGCGTCGAGCCGCCGGGCAAGCTTGAGGTACACGAGGCCGGGCTGCTGGCGCATGATCGGGAGCTGGCGACGCATCGCCGAGTTGAACTGACCCACGCGGCCCGGACGGACCTGGATCGTCAGGACTCGGACGATCACCTCGGACCCCTCCCCGTGGTCAGGCGCCTCGTGGCGTCGATGCGCGTGTCCACGATCGTCAAGTGTGGCGCCTGACCGCCGTCGGGCCAAGGGGCGCATCTTGCGAAGTCGTTGCAGCGGACCGGTACGACCGGCCGAGGCCGCCTTGCAACCTGCGCGGAGCCGTCGTCCTGGCCGTGGCGGGAGCCGTCGTACCGGAGGCGGGATTCGAACCCGCACGCCCTCGCGGGCAGCCGAGTTTAAGTCGGCCGCGTCTGCCCTTTCGCCACTCCGGCGGCGCCCAGCCTACTCAGGACGATGGGCCACGGCGTGACGATGTGTCCTGGCGCGCTGCCTCGTCGACCTCCTGTTCGGCCTGTTCGGCCTGTTCGGCCTGTTCGGCGCCTTCGGCGGCCCGCGAACGCCGGCATGGCGGTCGGGCGTCCCGTCACGGCAGCGGGTGCGCCTCCAGGACGATGTCCCAATGCGCCTCGAGGAGCTCGAATCGGCGACGCTCCTCCGCGGCGTGCCGGTCGCGATCGGGGAAGAGGCGGGCCGCGATCCCGGCGTCGGCGTGCTCCTCCACGGCGGACCAGTCGCGGTACGTGATGGTGACCACGAAGTCCCAGTCGGCGCGGCCGTCGCCATGGAAGCGCGGCGTGGCCGCCTCGACGGCGAGGTAGCGGCCCTCGGCGAGCTGGGCCCGCAGGATCGGCCAGTGGTTGCGCTCGAACAGGCCGACGAACTCGTCGTGGCTGCCCCAGCGAGTCCGGTAGTAGTACGCGATCGTGACCGGCGAGGTGCTCATCCGCAGGGAAGATCCAGGTCAGGAGGATGGAGGCGACGACCGGATTCGAACCGGTGAGTAGCGGTTTTGCAGACCGCCGTGTTGAGCCACTTCACCACGTCGCCTCGGGACCGCGGATTCTGCCACAGGCACGGCCCGCGACTGGTTGCCCCTCGAGGATTCGAACCTCGCCCAACGGATCCAAAGTCCGCTGTCCTACCACTAGACGAAGGGGCAAGAACCGGCGATAGCGTAATCGGGCTCGCCAGCCGGCTCGCGCGGATCACACCCGCGTCGAGGCGGCCGCGGCTCGAGGGGCCGCGGCCGCTTCTCGATCGCTGCCGGGTCGGCGGGGTCGGTGGCGCGTCAGTAGCCGGGACCGCCGCCGTTCTGATTGCAGGCAGCGAGGATGAGCGGGATCAGGACGATGACGATCGGCCAGGCCGATGGGGCCAGCCGACGGACGGACGTGGTCGCACGCACGGCGCGGATCATGGGCTCCTCCAATCGGATGTCACCGACCCGTACGCCCTCAGGGCGTGCCCGGATGCCGATCGGTTCGGGAGCTGGGCCGCGCGGGAGAAGTGGAGCGGAAGACGGGACTCGAACCCGCGACCCTCACCTTGGCAAGGTGATGCTCTACCAACTGAGCCACTTCCGCTCGATGCGCCGCGCCGACCGGGCCGTTCGAGAGGCCAGGCTGGTGCCGAGAGCCAGATTCGAACTGGCGACACCGCGATTTTCAGTCGCGTGCTCTACCAACTGAGCTATCTCGGCCCGGTGGGTCGACGAGCCCGGAGGCTCGACGGCGAGCCGGAGGATAGCACGGCCCCCGAACGGGCCGCCCTCCCTAGTCGAGGCCGGCCAGGGCCCTGACGTCGGCCTCGGCGAGGGGCGGGTCGCCGGTCAGCTGCCGGAGCCGGTTGATCCGGTCGACGATCGGCGGGTGGGTCGAGAACATCGAGCTCGCCCGGGCCTCGAACTTCTTGATCGGGTTCGTGAAGTACAGGTGGGCCGTCGCGCGATTGGCGACCTCGAGGACGTCCTGGTCGGCCGCGATCTTGGCGAGGGCTCGCTCGATGCCGTGGGGATTCCTCGTCAGCTCGACCGAGGAGGCGTCCGCGAGGTACTCGCGCTGGCGGCTGACGGCGAGCTGCACGAGCCGGGCGAAGATCGGGGCGAGGACCGCGAGGACGATCGCGAGGACGAACACGATGGCCGCGGCGCCACCGCCGTTGCGATCGTTGCGCGACCGGCCGCCGCCGAACCAGGTGAAGCGCAGGAACATGTCGGCCAGGAGGGCGATCGAGCCGACGAGCACGGCCACGAGCAGGCCGAACCGGATGTCGAAGTTCCGGACGTGCGACAGCTCGTGGCCCAGGACGCCCTGAAGCTCCTCCCGGTCGAGCTTCTGGAGGAGGCCGGTCGTGATGGCCACGGAGGCGTGATTCGGGTCGCGACCGGTGGCAAAGGCGTTGGGCGCGGAGTCCTCGATGACGTAGACCTTCGGCATCGGCACGCCGGCGGCGAGGGCCATCTCCTGGACGACGTTCATGAGCTGCGGCGCCGACTGCGGATCGACCTCCTTCGCGCCCGAACTCGCGAGGACGAGCTGGTCGCCCCCGAAGTACGAGCCGACCGAGACGAGCGCCCCGAGCACGAGGGCGCCGAGCGTCACCGCGATGCCGCTCTCGAGGTAGCCGCTCGTGCCGTAGCCGATCGCGAACCCGAACAGGGCCAGGATCGCCAGGACGACGAGGACGAGCAGGACCGACTCGCGGCGGTTCGTCGCCTCCTGGTCGTAGAAGGTCGTGCGGATCATGGCGTGGGTCGGCGCGGACCCGCCGTGGGCGCGGTCAGGTCAGGCTCAGGTCGACCTTGGGGACCTCCGCGGCCTCCGGCTCGGCCTCGAAGAAGTCGCGCTTGGCGAAGCCGAACATCCCGGCGAAGACGTTGTTCGGGAACGTCTGGATGCCGTTGTTGTAGTCGAGCACGGTGGCGTTGTAGTGCTGCCGGCTGAACGAGATCTGGTTCTCGGTCGTCGTCAGCTGTTCCTGGAGGCTCAGGACGTTCTGGTTGGCCTTCAGGTCGGGATAGTTCTCGACGACCGCGAACAACGAGCGGAGGGCGCCGGTCAGGGCGTTCTCGGCCTGGGCCTGCTGGGGAACGCTGCCCTGGGCGCCGGCGGTGACCGCATTGGCCCGCGCGTTCGTGACGTCGGTCAGGACCTTCTGCTCGAACTGCATGTAGCCCTTGACGGCTTCCACGAGGTTCGGGATCAGGTCGTGCCGGCGCTTCAGCTGGACCTGGATCTGGGACAGCGCCTCGTCGACTCGATTGCGCCGGCCGACCAGGCCGTTGTAGATCCCGACCACGATCACCGCCAGGACGACGATGACGACGATCAGGACGATCAGTGGTCCCATGGATTGCCCTCCTCGCGACCTCGGCCCGCTTGGCCGAGGCCAACACCGCGGAGTCTACCTCCGCGGGTGGCCCGAGCCCGGACGGGACTGGTGGGCGGTGAGGGATTCGAACCCCCGACGGCCTCGGTGTAAACGAGGCGCTCTGACCGCTGAGCTAACCGCCCGACGGCACTCTAGCGGCGGCGGCCCGCCAGCGGGAGAGGTGGTGCCCAGGCCGGGACTTGAACCCGGATGAGTTGCCTCATACGCCCCTCAAACGTACGCGTATACCAATTCCGCCACCTGGGCAACAGGTCCGCTCGATCGCCGCCGGCCGATGGTCTGGAGAGGGGTCCGAGGAGGTGGTACCGAGGAAGGGATTTGAACCCATACGCCCTTGCGGGCACTAGCTCCTGAAGCTAGCGCGTCTGCCAGTTCCGCCACCTCGGCGTGGCCATCAGCTTGGTGCCGGCGATTCGGCGAGGCGCCATGCTAGCACGTCCCAGAACCGGTCCCCGGGGTCCCCGATCGGCCGCGGGACGACGTCCTGGACGGTGTCACGGACCACGACGACGTCGTCCCGGAAGGCCAGGGGCAGGATGTACTCGGAGGCCGCGAGCCGCTGCTCCAGGGCTCGATACGCCGCGAGCCGGTCGGCGTCCCTGCCGGGCGCGCGGGCGGCCTCGAGGAGCTTGTCGAGGGCCGCGTCCTGGACGCCCGCAATGTTCGCGCCGCCGGTTCGGGTCTGAGTGGAGGCAAGCAGCGGGTAAAGGTCGGGGTCGAGGCCGATGACCAGCGGGACGACCGCCGCCTCGAACTGGCCGGGCTCGATCCGGTCGGCGAGGAGGCTCGCCGCGGGGAGGGCCTGGTGCCGCGCGTCGAGGCCGATGCTCCGCCACGAGGTGGCCACTGCCTCGGCGACCGCGAAGGCCACCGGGTTCGAGGCCGCGTCGGGGCTGAGGATCGAGACCTGGAGCGGGGCCGAGGCGCCCTTCGGGATCCAGCTGTCACCACTCTGCTTCCAGCCGGCCTTGACCAGGGCCGCCTTGGCCGCCGTCGGATCGAACGGGACCTCGGGTGAGGCCGAGGCGTCGAAGACGTTCGACCAGGGCGGGATCAGGGACGTCGCGATCGATCCGAAGCCATCGAGCGGATCTGCGAGGAGCGCGTCCCGGTCGACCGCCTCGAGCAGCGCGCGCCGGACCACGGGGTCGCTGAATGTCTTCGTGCCGGCGCGCAGGTTCAGCACGACCGCCATGAGCGTCGAGCTCGGATACCGGAGGGCCCGAGCACCGGGCGTTGCCGCCAACGCCGCCGCATCGGATGGCGAGAGCTCCGATGCCGCGTCGAGCTCGCCCCGGTTCCAGGCGGCTCGGAGCGAGGCCGCATCATCGTAGAACCGCAGCTCGATGCCGGCGAGGTGCGGCAGGGGAAACAGGCTGCTCGCGCCGGGCGAACCGACGGGCACGAACGACGGTCCGGCGGGCGGCGGTGGCGCGGATCGGGAGGCGCTGCCAGCCGGCGCGGCGCCCGGCGGGGTCGCGGCCGGAGAAGGCCCGGACAAGGCGGATGGGCCAGCCGACGCGAGTGCGGATGGGGACGGGGCCGGGGACGTCTCTGGCGCGGAGGGTGTCGCGGGCGCCTCGGACGTTGATGGCGCCGGGGATGCGGCTGGCGGCACGCCGGCGGCGTCGAGCATGGCCTCGTGGCTGTCGATCGAGACCAGCCGGAACGGGCCGGAGCCGACGGGATGGAGCCCGAACGAGTCGTCCGCCAGGGCCGCCGGCGCGACCTGCCCGAGGAGGTGCTTCGGCGCGATCGGCTGGGTGGCGGCCTGGAGGAAGCCGCCCAGCGGCGTCGCGAGCTGGAGGGTCACGGTCAGGGGGTCGACGACGCTCGCCGTGACCTCGCGCCACGAGGCGCCGTCCGGTCCCGTGTAGGCCGGATCGGCGAGGGCCGAGATCGTGAATGCCACGTCATCGGCCGTCAGCGGCTGGCCGTCCTGCCAGCGTAGCCCGGGCCGGAGGTGGAACGTCCACTGGCCGCCGCTCGGATCGGTCGACCAGCTCGAGGCCAGGTCGCCCACGATCGTCTGGTTCGGGCCGAGGCGGACGAGGCCTCGGAACACGAGGGCATCGAGCATCCGGTCCGCGGCGGACCGGGCTCCGAAGGGGTTCGCGCCGGTGGCCTGGCCCAGGACCCCCTCGACGTAGCGCCGGGCGCCGGGCGCGGTCGGGGCGGGACTGGCGACGCCGACCGGAGCCGTGGTGATCGTTGGCCCGAGGGCG
>DASUHU010000024.1:0-5671 GCA_036273395.1 Candidatus Limnocylindrales bacterium | reverse complement strand
GCCCCATTCGGGCCGACGATCCCGATCCGCTCGCCGCGCCGCGCGGCAAGGAAGTCGGCGTGGGCCACGAGGATCGGATCGTCGGGCGGCCGGAGGTACCCAACGTCCAGGCCATCGAGGCGCACGACCGTCTCGCCCGAGCGCGCAGGATTCGCCGACAGCAGCGCGTCGCTCGGGAGCCGCAGGGCGCGCGCCTTCTTCGGCGCCTCGAGCCGGTTGTCCTCCAGGTGCTCGAGGCGAGCCTCGTGCTCGTGCATCTTGGTGTACTTGCGCTGGCTCCGGTAGCGCTGGACGAGCTCATGCTCCCGAGCGATCGCGCCGGCCTGCAGTTCGGCGTCCTTCTCGGCGCGGACGTCGCGCTCCTCGCGCTGCCGGTGGTAGGCGCTGTAGTCGCCCCGGAAGACCGTCAGGCGACGGTCCCGCAGCTCCCAGATCCGGGCCACGGTCGCATCGAGGAACGCCCGGTCGTGGGACGCGACGACGAGCGAGCCGGTCCGGCGGCGGAGATGCTCCTCGAGCCACTCGAGTGCGCCGATGTCGAGGTGGTTCGTCGGCTCGTCGAGCAGCAGCAGGTCCGGCTGGGCGATGACGAGCCTCGCCAACGCTGCCCGCGTCTGCTCGCCGCCCGAGAGCGAGATCGGCGGGCGATCCAGGTCCGCCGCGGCGAATCCGAGCCCGTTGAGCGCCTCGTCGACCCGGAGCTCCAGGGTGTAGCCGCCGAGGATCTCGTAGCGATGCTGGAGGTCGGCGTAGGTCGCGTCCGCGGCGCGGCCGGCCTGCTCCAGCTCCCGGAGGCGTCCACCCAGCTCGTCGACGGCCGCCGCGCCCTGCCGGACGGCTTCGCGAAGGCTCGCCGCGGCCATGAACGCCGCGTCGAGATGGGCCTCCTGGGCCAGCAGGCCGATGGTCAGGCCGCGCTTGCGGGCGACCGTGCCGGCGTCGGGCTCGTCGAGGCCGGCCGCGATCCGAAGGAGCGTCGTCTTGCCGGCCCCGTTCGGGCCAACGAGCCCGATCCGGTCCCCGAGGGCGATCGCCGCGGTGAGGTGATCGAGGATGACGAAGGTCCCGACCTCGCGGGTCACGCCGTCGAGTCGGAGGATCGACATCAGCCCGCTCCCGCGGGTGCGGGCGCATCCGCTTCCGACGATGCCCGGGCATCGGCACCGGCACGCGGCGCCGCTGCGCCGGCACGCGCGGCGGCTCGTCGCGTCGCAGCCGCACGTCGCGTGCGCGCCGCCCGCTCGCTCGGCGTCTCCCCGCGGCGGCCGACCTCGCCGTCGCCGCCCGGCAGCTCCGTCCAGCGCCCGCCGGACCGTGCGGCTTCCCAGCCCGGCCGCGGCACCATGTCCCGCAGGATCGTGGCCGCGCTCGCGCGATCGGCGGCCGGGAGCCGCTGGCACCACGAGCAGAGGTGCGTGGCCCGGCCGCCGACGACGACCCGCCGGATCGGCTGGCCGCAGCGGGGGCAGGGTTGGCCCGCCCGCTGGTACACGAGGAGCTGCTCCTGCATCGAGCCATCGCCCTCAGGTGCGGTGTAGTCGTCGACCGACGAGCCTCGCCGCTCCACCGCCTCGGACAGGATCCGCCGGAGCTCCCGGTAGAGCCGGCCCGCATCGCCGGCCTTGAGCGTGCCTGCGGTGCGGAGCGGATGGAGCCGGGCGGCCCACAGCGCCTCGTCGGCATAGATGTTCCCGACGCCGGCCAGGAACGACTGGTCCAGCAGGAGCGGCTTGAGACGGCCCTTCCGCGCCCGGAGCCGGCGGTTGAAGGCCCGGACCGTGAAGCCCGGATCGAGCGGCTCGGGACCGAAGCCCTTGAAGGTCTTGGTCCCGCCAAGCTCCCCGCGAAGGTCGCCATTGCCCGGATCCCGGAACGCGAGCCCGAACCGGCCGAACTTGCGGATGTCGCGGAACCGCAGCTCGCGCCCGTCGGCAAACGCCACCACGAGGCGGACGTACGGGTCGATCGGTTGGCTCGCGGGCACCACGAACAGCTGGCCCGTCATCTTGAGGTGGATCGTGATCGCGGCCCCGTCATCGGACCGGGGCCGGCCGTCGGCGCCGAGCCCGCCGTCGAGGTCGAGGACGACGAGCTTGGCGCGCCTCGAGGTCCCGACGATCGTCCGCCCGACCACCGCCGCCGCGAATGCCTCGGGATCCTGCGAGCGGAGGGTGCGCAGCCACGACACGCGAACGCCGGAGATCCGCGCGCCCACGACGAGGCCTCGGAGGTCTCGCGCAACGGTCTCGACCTCCGGCAGCTCCGGCATCGCCTGGCCTCAGCCGGCGGCGGTCGCCGCGACCTCGGGCGGCGCCTCGCTGGCCTCCGCGAGGATCGCGTCGCGTCGAGAGATCGGGGTCATCGACTCCCAGTCCGTGCCGGACTTGACGTCGACCGTGAGCGGGACGTCGAGTGGAAGAGCCGACTCCATCGTCTCCCGGAGCAGGGCCACGAGCCGGTCGACCTCGTCGAGCGGCACCTCGAGCAGCAGCTCGTCGTGGACCTGGAGCAGGATCGATGATCGGAAGCCGTCCGCCTCGAGCCGCTCCTGGAGCCGGATCATCGCGATCTTCACGATGTCCGCGGCCGTGCCCTGGATCGGCATGTTGATCGCCATCCGCTCGCCGGCGCCACGAAGCGAGGGGTTCGCGGCGTGAAGCTCGGGGATCTGGCGCTTCCGGCCGAGGAGCGTCGAGACATAGCCCTGGCGTCGCGCCTGCTCCTTGATGTGGAGCATGTAGTAGCTGATCCCCGAGTACGCCGCGAAGTAGCTGTTGATGAAGGCCTGGGCCTCTTCCCGGCTGATCCCGGCGCGGGTCGAGAGGCCGTAGTCGCTCATGCCGTAGGCGAGCCCGAAATTGACCATCTTGGCCATCGACCGCTCGTCGGCGGTGATCTCCGCGGGCTCCTTGTGCAGGACCCGGGCGGCGGTGGCCCGATGGATGTCCTCCTGCCGCTCGAACGCCGCCTTGAGGTGCTCGTCGCCCGAGACGTGGGCGATGATCCGAAGCTCGATCTGTGAGTAATCGGCGGCCACGAGGACGGTGTCCGGCGAGCCGGCCACGAAGGCCCGCCGGATCCGGCGCCCGAGCGGGGTCCGGATGGGGATGTTCTGGAGGTTCGGGTCGGACGACGACAGCCGGCCGGTTGCGGCCACGGCCTGGTGGAACGTCGTGTGGACCCGGCCATCGTCCGCGATCAGGGTCGGCAGGGCCTCGACGTACGTCGACCGGAGCTTGGTGTAGATCCGCCAGTCGAGGACCGGCTGGACGACGGGATGGACGCCGACGAGCTCCTCGAGGACCGAGGCGTCGGTCGAGTAGCCGGTCTTCGTCCGGCGGCCCTTCGGCAGCTGGAGCTCCCCGAACAGGACTTCGCCGAGCTGCTTCGGCGACCCGATCGTGAACTCGTGTCCGACGGCGTCGTAGATCTCCCGCTCGAGCCGCTCGATCTCGAACCCGAACTCCCGATCGAGCTCGGCCAGCGCCGCGAGGTCCACGGCGATCCCGCGCGATTCCATCCGGGCCAGCACGGGCACGAGGGGCAGCTCGATCTCGCGATACAGGCGCTCCAGCCCGGATTCGACCAGGGCCCGGGCGAGCGGCTCGCGGACGGCCAGCGCGGACAGCGCCTCGAGCCCCGCCCGGTGCACGGGCTGCAGCTCCTTCGGTGGCGGCAGCACGAGGTTCAGCCGTTCCGCGACGACGTCCGCGATCGTCTGCGAGCGGAGGGCCGCGTTGAGGACGTAGGCCGCGATCTGGGTGTCGAAGTCGATGGCGGTCGCCGGCGCGTCGGGCTGCTCGGCGAACCGCGCGACGAGGACCGGCTTGACCTCGTGCCCCACGAGCGAGCGATCGGTGCGCTCCACGAGCTCGCGCAGCGCCCGCGCGTCATCCACCCCCGCACCGGCGACCACGCGGCCGTCGGCGCCCGCGACGGCGAAGGCCTCGAGCTGCCCGCGGCGCGGGCGCGGGTCGTCGAACACGATCGAGGCCCCGATCGCGGGGTGCGAGGCGAGCCACGGCTCGATCGAGACGAGATCCGCCGCGGCGACGAGCTCGATCCGGCCGGGATCGGCGATCGTGGCGGCGAGGGCGCTCGGGAGATCATCGAACGATTCCGGCTCATGCGGACCGGCCGCCGCGCCGTCGGCGGGAACGTGGCCGACCACGGCCGCACGGGCGACGTGGTCGAAGTCGAGGGACAGCTGGAGTCCGTCGCCACCGAGCGAGCCGGCCCGGATCGGGCGGCCGCTGCCCCACCCCGCGGGCCGGTCCGTGCCGACCTTCGCGGCGCCGATGTCGCCGCTCGTGGCGACGCTGCGGAGCGCCACGGCCTTCTCGGCCGGACTCTCGCCGGTCATCGCCGGGAGGCGCTCGATGAGGGTCCGGAACTCGTACTCGCGGAACAGCCGCAGGACGGTGTCCCGGTCGTAGTCGCCGAGCCGGGCCGCGTCGAGGTCCAGCGCGAGGGGTAGGTCGCGGACGATCCGCGACAGCTCGCGGCCCTCGAAGACCCGGTCGCGATGCTCGATGAGCTTGTCCCGGAGCTTCTCGGGCTTCACGTCGGCGATCCGCTCGTAGAGCGATTCGAGCGTGCCGAACTCGGCAACGAGCTTGGCCGCGGTCTTCTCGCCCACGCCGGGCACGCCCGGGATGTTGTTGGTCGGATCGCCCTTGAGGGACTTGTAGTCGATCATCTGATCGGGTCGCAGCCCGAACCGCTCCCAGATCCGGGCCGGGTCGTAGATGACCGTGTTCTCGACCCCCGACCGGGTCGTCATGAGCCGCGTCCGATCGCTGACGAGCTGGAGCATGTCGAGATCGACCGACACGATCGTCGTCTCGACGCCGGCCGCCTCGGCCTGGAGCGTCAGCGTCCCGATGCAGTCATCGGCCTCGTAGCCGGCCTGCTCGTAGACGGGGATCCGGAGGGCCTTGACGACCTCGCGGACCTTCGGGAACTGTGCGGCCAGATCGTCGGGCATCCGGGTCCGCGTGGCCTTGTAGTCCGCGTACTGCTCGTGCCGGAAGGTCGGGCCGGACAGGTCGAACGCGACGGCGATGTAGTCGGGCCGGAGGTCGGCGATGCCGCGCAGGACGATGCTCGCGAATCCGAACACGCCGTTGACGAGCTCGCCCTTCGAGGTGGTCAGCGGCGGAAGCGCGAAATAGCCCCGATAGACGAGCCCGAAGCCGTCGATCAGCATCAGGCGTTCCACGCCTCGAAGTGTACCGGCGGCCTCCCCGGGAACCGGCCGCCCGCGCTCAGGCCACCCGACGCCCGGCGACTCGCAGTCCCAGCATGACCAGGCCCGCGGCGAGCACGGCGATCGAGACGAGCGTCAGCGGCGGGATCCCCGCCGCGGATGCGGCGCCGCCTTCGGCGGGCCCGGTCAGGCCCGGAGCCGCGGCGAGGGAACCCGACGTCCGATCCGAGATCGCGCTCGGGGCGGCGGTCGCCGTGCCGTTCTCGGCGGCGACCGGGACGGTCGTCGGAGCCGGGGACGCAAGCCCCAGGCCGACCTGCGGACCGGCTGGCCCTGATGGGACACTGCTGCCCCGGGCCGCGTCGTTAGCCTCCGCCGACGGTCCGGACGGATTCTGCTCGACCACCTTCGATCCGAGGCTCGACTCCGGGTTGGCGCCGAACGCGCCGCCAGCTGCGGGCG
>DASUHU010000023.1:0-3074 GCA_036273395.1 Candidatus Limnocylindrales bacterium | reverse complement strand
AGAACGCCTCGATCGCAGCGTCGTCGCCCGGTTCCTGGTGGCCGAACTGGTCGCACGGGAAGCCGATCACGACGAGGCCCTTCGGTCCGTAGCGGTCGTTGAGCGCCTGGAGCCCCTCGTACTGCGGGGTGAACCCGCACTCGCTGGCGGTGTTGACGATCAGGATCGGACGGCCGCGGAACGTCGAGAGGTCGATCTCCTCGCCATGGTTCGAGACGACGGACCCGTCGTAGATGGTGTCCATCGGGTCAGCCTCGCTGACCGGCTGCGTGCCGCCACTCGAGCACCGCGAGCCCGGCTCCGACCAGCACGAGCGCGCCGCCGATGACCGCCCAGAATGGGCTTCCGCTCATCGCGCTCCCGGCGATGACGCCCGTCCCCTGGCCGGCCCAGGCAAGGCCGAGCACGGCCAGGATCGCCGCAACCGCGACTCGCGAACGACGCATGACTGTCTCCCATCGAAACATGGCCAGTGGCACGCGGCGCCACGATGCGCCGGCCGCCCCGGAGATAGGTACGACGAGTCGATGACGACCGGTTTCCCCGACGACCAGCGATCTCGTTCGCCTCGTTGTCGCACGGGGCGGCGTCGCGGGGTGGTCGAGCGGTGACCCGATGGCTGTCGACGTCGCCGCTCTGGCAGCCTAGGCTCACCTTCCTCCACGTCTCTCCCCGCTGACCGGAGGCTGGCATGCCCGTCCGAACCGTCGTGGAGCGCGGCACGAAGGGAAAGAAGGCCGTCGCGTTCAGCCTCGACTGGCCTGGCTGGAGTCGGGGCGCGAAGACGCCCGACGAGGCCCTCGCGACCCTCGAGGCCTACCGCGCGCGCTACCGCCCCATCGCCGAGCTGGCCGGGTTGGCCGACGAGTTCGATGCGGCCGGAGCACTGGACGTCGTCGAGGACCGCGTCGGGACCGGCTCGACCGACTTCTGGGGCATCTCGTTCTCGCCGTCCTCCACGGAGCAGGGGCCGATGCCGGAGGCCGAGCTGGAGCGCAGGCTCGACCTGCTCCAGGCGGCCTGGCGGTACTTCGACGGCGTCGCGGCCCGGGTCTCGCCGGAGATGCGGAAGGGACCCCGGGGCGGCGGCCGCGATCGCAACCGGATCGTCCGCCACACGATCCGGACGGAGAGCGAGGACTTCGCCAAGCAGGTCGGGATCCGGATTCCGGAGGAGGCCGCGCTGACGCCGGAGGGCCTGCGCCGCCATCGCCACGACTACCTCGAGGCGATGCGGGCCTACAACCGCGGCGAGGTCGACCGGAAGATGCGGTCCTGGACCCTCCCGTTCCTCATCCGCCATTCGGCCTTCCACACCCTCGATCACGCCTGGGAGATGGAGGACAAGGACCTCACCCGCGAGGCGGCAACCGCCTCCTAGCGGCTTCCCGGCGACGCCGCTGCGAGGCCGCTCCCGAGGGGGCTTGACAGCGTTCGTAGGGTAAACGTCAAACGTTTGAGGAAGGACGTTTGACTTGCCCACCAGGGCCGATATCGCCGCGGGTGAGATCGAGCGGAGGATCGTGACTGGCGAGTACGCGCCGGGCACGCAGCTTCCCAACGAGGCCGACCTCGCCGCGTCCGTGAACGTCAGCCGGACCACGCTCCGCGAGGCTGTCGGGCGCCTGGCCGCCATGGGGCTCGTCACGCGGGAGCAGGGCCGCGGGACCTACGTCCGGGCCCAGTCCGCCGTCCGCATCTCGATGCTCCTCGAGGCGAACCTCTCGGTCAGCGACATGATCCGGGAGATGGGCCTGGAGCCGGCCACGACCGAGGTGCGGGTCGGGATCGAGGTCTCGCCACCGCACGTCTCCGCGGCCATCGGCTGGCGCGAGCCCGCGCCGATCCTCGTCGTCCATCGACTCCGCACCGCCGACGGTGTCCCGGCCGTGTTCTCGGACGACTACATCGTCCTCGCTCCCGGCCTCCCGACCGAGGGCCCGGACTTCAGCGGCTCGCTGTACGAGCTCCTCGCGCGCGTCCACGGGCGACCCGTATCCACCGGCCACGCCCGGCTCAGCGCCGGCAAGGCGACGGCTGGGCTGGCCCGAAGCCTCGGCTTGGAGGAGGGCGGCCTGACCCTCGTGCTGTCGCAGGTCCACCAGCTGGCCGACGGCGAGATCGTCATGTACAGCGACGCCTACCTCCGCAATGACGTCTTCACCGTCCACGTCCGACGCGGCGTCCCGGATCGCGAACCCGCGAGCCCGGGCGGGGGGCCTGCGCGACCGTCGGTGGTCACCCAGGCGAAGGAGGTGGGCATCGGGTCGACGTCATAGGCCCGGGCCGCTGGGCCCGCTGATCACCCCCGAGGAAGGAGGAGCGAACAGTCATGGCGACCATGGCAGCCGCAGCCCCACGGCCGCGGCGAGCCCCGCAGCGAATCCCGCTGACCTATGTCGTGACGCTGGTCCCGGTTGCGGCCGCGCTCAACATCGTCGGCGGCTACATCGACGGCCTGCTCCATCTGCCGATCTTCATGGACATGATCGGCACGGCAGTCGTCTCGATCACCCTCGGCCCGTGGTGGGGCGCCCTCGTCGGCGTCATCACGAACACCGGCAGTGCATTCCTCTCCGGCCCCGTGGGCCTGCCCTTCGCGCTGTGCAACGTCGTCGGCGCGCTGGTCTGGGGCTACGGCGTCCGGAACTTCGGGATGGGCAAGACCTTCCCGCGGTACTTCATCCTCAATCTCCTCGTGGCCTTCATGGTCTCGCTGACCGCGGTCCCGATCTACGTCTTCCTGTTCGGCGGCGCGACGGGCCACTTCAGCGACGTCATGACGGCGGCGTTCCTGGCAATGGGCCAGAACCTGTTCGTCTCGGTGTTCTCATCGAACATCCTGGTCTCGCTGGCCGACAAGCTCATCGCGGGCTTCGTCGCCCTCGCGATCATCGACGCCCTGCCGCCTGCCCTCTCGGCCGGCATCGACCTGATCAAGGCCGAGCGGACGCAGCGGTACATCTTCGCGGCGGTCGGTGTCGTGGCCGGCATCGCGGTCGTCCTCGTGTCGATCGCGGTCGTCCCGCAGTCTTGAAGGAGGAGCCGATGGCCTCGACCCAGACCACGATGGA
>DASUHU010000022.1:0-5063 GCA_036273395.1 Candidatus Limnocylindrales bacterium | reverse complement strand
GATCCGGCCGGACGAGTTCGCCCAGGTCACCGAGGCGGTCAACTTCGTGGCCGACATGGAGCGCATGGGCCTGGTTCGGCGACTCCGGCCGGGCCGCCTCACCCCGACCGAGACGGCCGAGCTCCTGGCCCGGGTCCTCGGTGGCCCGGTCGACGGGCCGAGCGCGGCGGCGATGCACGCCCAGTCCGAGGGCGTGCCGTTCATCGTTGAAGAGATCGCCCGGGCCCATCGCGATGCCGGCACGCTCCAGGAGCTCGATGGCCGGTGGCGGCTCGGGCGCAACGCGGCGCGCCTCCTGCCCGCGGCGGTGCGGACGCTCATCCATCGCCGCTCCTCGCGGCTGCCGAAGCGAGCGCAGGAGCTCCTCGGTGACGCGGGCGTGTTGGGTCGGAGCTTCTCGCTGAAGGACCTCCGGGCGGTCGAGACGCGGGTCGAGTCGGAGCCGGAGCCCGGCACGCTCGCGGACGAGCTGCGACCCGCGGTGGAGGCAGGCCTGCTCCTGCCGCATCCGGCGGGCGACGCGGCGGACTTCACGTTCACCCACGAGCAGGTTCGGCAGTTCGCGATCGGCCAGCTCTCGACGGTCCGACGCCGGCAGGTCCACGCGGCCGTGGTGGACCTCCTCACGGAGGGCGGGGAGCCGGCCGCGGAGGGCCTCCCGATGCTCGCCCAGCACGCGCTCGCGGCCGGCGACACCTCCCGCGCGGCCCGCTTCTCGATCGAGGCCGCCTCGGCGGCTCTCGCCTCCAACGCGCCCGAGGAGGCACTCCGCTTAGTCGAGGCGGCGCTGCCGGTCGTGGCCACTCCAGCGGATCGGCGAACGCTGCTCCTGACGCGGGACGACGCATTCGCCGCGCTCCGCAAGACCGACGATCGGCTCCAGGGCCTGACGGAGCTCGCGGCGCTGGCCGAGGCGATGCGCGATTCGGCGATGGAGCTGGACGTCCAGCTCCGGCGCGCGTCGGCGCTCCGGATGGCCCACGACGAGGACGCGGCCGCGGAGCTCGCGAAGCGCGTCCGGACCCGCGCGGCCGAGCGCGGCGACGCGGCCGTCGAGCTGCGCGCGACGCTCGAGCAGGGCCAGGCGCTCCTCCGGACCCCGATCGGCGAGGGCTACGGGGTTGCCACCACCGAGGTCGATCTCGAGGGCGGCGAGGAGGCCTACCGCCACGCGGTCGAGCTCGCCGAGCAGCTCGGCGACGATCGAAGCCTCGCCGCGGCCCTCCGCGAGGTGGCGATGGTCGACCTCACCCGCTCCCGCGACTGGTTCGCCGGCGAGGTCGCCTCGGGCCGGGTGTTCGAGCACATGGCCCGCCTGTCCGCGGGCGAGACCATCGACGACCTGCTGCCGACCTTCTCGATCGCGCCGGTCATCCACGAGGCGGTCGGGCTGCTGGAGCGCGCCCTCTCGATCTACGAGCGCCTCGGCGATCGAACGGGCCAGATGTCGACGGTCATCGGGATGGCCTACGTCAACTACGCGCCGCTCATCCACCTGACCTCGTCGGCCCGGCACCTCGAGGAGATCCGCCGGGTCCGATCGCGCCTCGACGAGATGGTCACCGAGAGCGAGCGAGCCCGCCAGGAGCTCCAGATGCTCTACGGCGTCCACGTCTATGCCCGGGCCAAGATCGTGCCGGACCTCGCGGTCCAGCGGGGCGAGGAGGCCCATCGAGCTGCTCGCATCCAGGGCGACCGGGCGATCGAGTTCGCCGCCGCCGGCGGCGTGGCACTGAGCTATCTCGACCTGGGGGATCTGGCGGCGGCGGAGAAGTGGCTCGGGCTCGCGGCCACGGCCGCGGCCGCCGCTCCCGCGAGAGCGCGGGCACGCCAGCTCGAGGCCTGGCGGGGCCGGGTCCGCGGCGCGGCCGGGAACGCCGAGGAGATGCGCCGCCACTTCGAGCGAGCGATCGCCATGGCGACCGAGGACCGAAAGGCCGCGGCCCGCTGCGAGCTCATCGCCCGCCTTGCCCTCGAGGCCTCGCGCCTGGGTGCCGCGGCCACGCCGCCCGACGAATCCCTGCTGGAGCACGCCGAGTCCTCCGCGAGCCAGGCGAAGGAGCTCGCGCTGCTCCTGCCCGGCCGGGCGCCGTGGGGCGCCTACGCGGACGCGGCCCTCGCCCGCGTCCGGCTCGCCCGCGGTGACACGGCGGGCGCGGCCCAGGCCGCCGGAGCGGTCGTCCAGTACATCACCGAAGCCGTGCGCGAGGACGTCTTCCCGGAGATCCTGCTGCCGGCCGCGCGGGCCCTCCTCGCCGGCGGTCCGCCGGACGCCCAGGACTTCATCCGCACCTACCTCCGGCTCACGCTCTCGAAGGTCGCCCAGGGCACGGTCGACGAGTCGATCCGGGTCCGCTGGCTTCGGGGCCCGGTCGGCCGCGAGCTCGTCGAGCTCGCCGGGCCGATGGACGCCCTGGCCCCGCCCGCCGCCGCTCCTGCCGCGGCGAACGGTCACGAACCCGCGCCCGCCGCCGCCGCCCCGTTCGATGACATCGAGCGCAGCCTCCTCGGGCTCCTCACCCAGGGCCAGACCAACGCCGAGATGGCCGCCTCGCTCGGGCTCACCGAAGAGGAGGTGTCGACCCGCCTCGCCCGGCTGCTCGCCCGTCTCGGTGCCTCGAGCCGGGCCGAGGCGACGTCGCTCGCCTTCCGGGGCCTCGCCCCGGTCGGCGCGCGGTGACCGGAGAAGGTCGTCGCCGTATGACCGTCGCCGTCATGACGTTCGCCGTGTTCGGAGAACGGGTTCGCGAGGCCATCGTCCATGACCGTGGCCGTCATATGTGGGATGGGATGGCCGAGGGAAGCGCAGTGGGCACCGCGGACGAGGGTCCTCGTCGCATGCCCGTCGACGGAATGTCCTCGGTCCCGGGGCTCCCGGGGCGGGGGCATTGCTGATGGCGCTGCGCGCGCGGGTCGATCGGCACAAGTGCATCGGCGCGGGCAACTGCATCACGCTCGCGCCGACGGCGTTCGACTGGCTGACGGGCGACTTCGCCAAGGCCGAGGTCGTCGATCCGGACAGCATCGACGAGGAGGTCCTGCGCGAGGCCGCGTTCTCGTGCCCGACGAGCGCCATCGTCATCGAGGACGTCGAGGAGCTCCTGCCGTGGCAGCTCCGGGGCAAGGCCGGCCCGGCCCGGCGTGTTCTCAAGACGTTCATGTTCACGGACATCGTCGGATCCACGAACCTCGTCGAGCTCCTGGGCGACGAGGCCTGGGACACGCTCCTCCAGTGGCACAACACGGCCCTCCGCGAGGTCTTCGCGGCCCACGACGGCGAGGAGATCTCGACGACCGGCGACGGCTTCTTCGTCTCGTTCGACTCGCCCGAGGCCGCGGTCGCGGCGGCGATCGCGATCCAGCGCCGCCTGGCCGAGCACCGCCGATCGGCGGGCTTCGCGCCGCAGGTCCGGATCGGATTGCACGCCTCGGACGCGACGATGGTCGGGGGCGACTTCCGGGGCAAGGGCGTCCACGAGGCGGCCCGGATCGCGGCGCTCGCCGGCGCGGCCGAGATCGTCGCCAGCGCCGGCACGGTGGGGGAGGGTCAGCGCACCTCGAACCCGCGGAGCGAGCTGCTCAAGGGTCTGTCCGAACCGATCGACGTCGTCACCGTCGACTGGCGCTGAGCGCGCTCGGCCTCAGGCGGGGAGCCGGCGAATCCCCGGAACGAGGTCGAAGTCTCGATCGAACGTCAGGATCTCCTCGACCGCGAGGCGGCGCATGACCGCGACATGCAGGGCATCGCGCGCGGTGAGCTTCGTGGTCACGACGAGCGCCCTCGCTGCCTCGACGTCGCCGAGCTCGATCGCCGCAACGTCGTCGACGAGGGCCCGCAGGGTCCGCCACGCGGCATCGATCGCGTCGCGCCGATCGATCGCGACGTAGCGGTGGAGGATCTCCTGGAACGCCTCCGCGTCGGTCACGAGCGGCTCGCGCCGCGCGATCGCCAGCTCGACCGCCTGGCGCGCGAGATCTCGGTTGGGGTGCGCGCCGCCGACGAGGTACATCGGGATGTTGGAGTCGACGAAGATCACGCCTCGCGCCCGGTGGATCCGGGCTCGCCGGACCTGGGCTCGCCGGATCCGGGCTCGCCGGATCCGGGCTCGCCGTAGCCGCGCTCGATCTCGGCGTTGATGGTTTCGATGTCGCCGGTCGGGTAGTCGAACGTCAGGGCCTCGCGGATCGCGCGGAGCTTCGGCTCGGGATCGGGATAGGCCTCCGTTCGAGCGGCGCGCAGGGCATCTCGGACGAAGGCGGCCGTCGTCTGCCGCCGGCCCTTCGCCAGCCGCTGGATCTCCGCGAGCTCGTCGTCCTGGAGGAGGACCTGGAGGCGCTTGGTCATCGACCGGAGGCTAGTTGACTCATCGGCATGAGTCAAACGTCTCGCCCTCACCCCGGCTCGAGTCGCCACCCCGCGGCTACCCGAGCTTGAAGGTCGAGTCGATCGTCGTGAAGGCGCGGACCGCCGCGCCGCCCTGCTCGTTCACGATCGTGACCAGGATCGTGAGGCGGTAGCCCGTCGGGAGCGAGCCCGACAGATGGCCCGTCGCGGTGCCGCCCGAGGCATCGAGCGTCGCCGCCGTGCCGCCATCGAGCGTCGTGCCACCCGCGGTGACCGACGTGACCTGGAGCAGGTCGCCGGCGTAGAAGTGACCGTCGTCGCCCCAGCGCGGATCGGGCCCGTAGCGCCACGCGAGGTGGACGTCGACCCCCGAGCGGTGGACGGTCACCGAGGTGATCGTGAGATCGATGTCGTGCTGGCCGCGCGGCTCGACCCAGAAGAGGTCGTGCTCGGCGCTCGCGCCGTAATGACCGAGCGGGCGCTCGCCGTAGTCGAACGTCCAGTGCGTGCCGTCGATCGAGGTCAGGGTGTCCGTGCCGGCCGTCGCGACGTAGCCGGTCCCGGCCGGCCCGGGGACGATCGAGATGGCGGCGGCGTCGACCGTCGGGAAGGTCGCCCGGCTCAGGCCCGAGAGCCTGAGCCCCGGGGCGCTGTCGCCGAGCAGCCTCTGGGCGGCCGATACGAGGCCGTTCGCCGCGTCGGCCCGGAGCTTGCCGAT
>DASUHU010000021.1:0-4255 GCA_036273395.1 Candidatus Limnocylindrales bacterium | reverse complement strand
GTCCGCCCCTCGGCGGACGACGATCGTGCGGAGCAGCGCCCCGACCGGGATGCCCTGGAGCTCGGCGCTCTGCTCGGCCGTCTCGGGCAGCGCCGTGCGCACCACGCGGTGCGGTATCCCGGCGGCGGTGATGGCCTCGATCGCGGGCGTTCGGTCCTCCGGCATCCCCTACTCCGTGAGCGGCAGCTCGTCGACCCGAAGGCTCGCGGTGTCGACCGCCGCCGGGACCTCGCGCATCGAGCGGACGGGGGAGAACCAGACGAACAGGACGCCGATGGCCGCGCCGAGGATGCCGAGGACCATTGCGCCGCGCAGGCCGATGAGCTCGGCGGCGATCCCGCCGCCCACGGCCCCGAGCAGCGCGGTGAGCGTCGTGACGAACTCGACCGTCGCATTCACGCGGCCAAGGATCCGGCCGTCGACGATCGTCTGCGTCAGCGAGACCTCCAGGATCTCGTAGATCGTCCCGGATGAGTCGCCGAACAGCTGCTGGACGATGAGCAGCACGATCCCGGCCGCGACGGCGCCGTCGGGGACGACCGGGATGATCGCGTTGCCGATGACCGCGCCGGCGAGGCCCAGGATCATCGCGGTGCCCAGGCCGACGCGCCGCGCGACCCGGGCGGCAATCGCGGCGCCGATGAACGACCCGGCGCCGCCGATCGCGGAGATGATCCCGATCTCGGCGGGATTCAGGCCGATCGAGCCCGTCGCGAAGAGCAGGTAGACGCTGCCGTAGACGCCCCACAGGACGTGGTTCATGGCGTGGGCGCCCATGAGCGCCAGCAGGATCGGCGACCGGCGCACGACGCCGATGCCCTGCCGAATCTCGCGCAGCACCGGCTCTCGCTCATGGACCGCCGGCCGCGGCGGTTCCGGCCGCCGGATCGTGAGCAGGAGCGCCGCGGAGCAGAGGTACGAGACCGCGTCCACGGCGATCGCGATCGGCGCGGTGAAGACCTGGACCAGGAAGCCGCCGAGCCCGAAGCCCGTGAACTCGGCCGCCGAGGCGCTCGCCGACAGGGCGCTGTTCGCCCGGATGAGCCGCTCGGTCGGGATGATCGTGGGGAGATAGGCCGTGCTCGCGGTGTTGAACGACGTCGAGAGCGTGGCCGCGAAGAACGTCACGAGCAGGAGCTGCGGCAGGCTGAGGCCGCCCGCGATCGCCGCGATCGGGATGGAGCCGAGGAGGAGCGCGCGACCAAGGTCGGCCCCGATCATGATCGGGCGGCGGAGCAGCCGATCGACCCAGGCGCCGGCGATCAGCCCGACCAGCAGGTAGCCCACGAACTCGAGGCCGCGGAGCGCGGCGATCTCGAGGGGCCCGGCCTTCAGGACGTAGATCGCGGCCAGCGGCAGGGCCGTGCGGGTGACGAACGAGCCGACGTCGGAGATCGTCGCGGCCGCCCACAGCCGAACGAAGGCGGCGTTCCGCCAGAGGTTCGCTGCGTCGGCACCGTCCTCAGCGGACGCGGCGGCCACCGAGCCAGACCGCTTCGATGTGCTCCGGGATCGAGGCGAGGTCGTACGGGTCGCCGCGAAGGACCACCAGGTCGGCATCCTTGCCCGGCTCGATCGTCCCTCGCCGATCGTCGACGCCGAGGAGCTGGGCGGCGCTCCGGGTCGTCGCCTCGAGGACCGCCGCGGGCGTCATGCCGGCCTCGGCCATGAGGGGCAGCTCGCGAAGGTTCAGGCCATGGGGCGTGACCCCGGTGTCCGTGCCCATCGCCAGCCGGACGCCCGCCTCGACCGCGCGCCGGACCGCTGCCTTGTGCGTCTCGACGACCGCGCGCGCCTTCGCCAGCACCGCGTCGGAGATCGTGCCGCCCGTCTCGGCCGTCTCGATGACCCCGAGGGGCGCCACCAGCGTCGGGACGAGCCAGGTCCCGTGCTCGAGCATGAGGTCGATCCCCTCGTCGTCGAGGAAGATCCCGTGCTCGATCGAGCGGATCCCGGCGCGGACGGCGTTCTTGATTCCCTCGGCGGCCTGGGCATGGGCCATCACGAACATGCCGGCCGCGGCCGCCTCCTCGACCAGGACCTCCAGCTCGGCCGGCCGGAAGTGGGCGTGGGCCGGGTTGTCCCGAGGCGATGCGACACCGCCAGAGGTGGCGACCTTGACGACGTCGGCGCCCATGCGATGGAGCTCGCGGACCTTGCGGCGCATCTCGTCGGGTCCGTCGACGATGCCGCCCGGGATGCCCGGGTGCCTCGCCAGCATCGGGATCTCGTAGCCGGCCGGAAACCAGTCGTCACCGTGGCCTCCGGTCTGGCTCAGCATCGTCAGGCTGATCTGCATCCGCGGCCCGCGGATCAGCCCGTCCTCGACAGCCTGCTTGACGCCGAGGTCCGCGCCGCCGGCGTCGCGGATGCTCGTGATGCCGGCGTCGAGGGTCGCCGCGAGGTGCTTCGCCGCCAGGAAGAATGGGTACGAGAAGGGCTGGTTGGCGATCCGCCAGACATCGACCGACTCCATCGTCACGTGGACATGGCAGTCGAAGAACCCCGGGAGGATGGTGGCACCCGTCGCGTCGACCGCCTCGTCGCCGTCGAGCCCGGGGCCGACGTCCACGATCCGGCCGTCCTCGACGGTCACATCTGCGGGTCGAGGGTCGGAGCCGGTGCCGTCGAACACGGAGCCGCCACGGAACAGGGTTCGGGTCACGACGCGCCTCCCAGCTCGGGATCCTGGAGCTCGATCCGGATCCGCTTGTTGATGCGGCCCTTCGACTCGTAGCCGGTGACCTTGATCGAGCCGACCTCGCGGGTGTTGGCGACATGGGTCCCGCCGTCCGCCTGGAGGTCGAGCCCGACGATCTCGATCGTTCGGACCTCGGGGATGCCGGGCGGGAGGAGATTGATCTTTGTCCGGATCAGGTCCGGGATCGCGAACGCCTCGTCGCGCGGCAGGACATTGACCCGGATGTCGCGGGCGCTCCGCAGCTCGCGGTTCACCGTGGCCTCGATCTCGTCGACCAGGTCGCCGCTCATCCGCTCGAACTCGAAGTCCATCCGGCCCGAGCCGGGTTCCATGTTCCCGCCGGTGACCTGCGCGCCATGGTCGCGCCAGACCACGCCGCACAGGGCGTGGAGCGCGGTATGGGTCCGCATCAGGGCGTAGCGCCGGGCCCACTCGAGCTCGGCGACGAGGCGGTCGCCGACCCGGGGCGGCTCGGCGGTTGTGCCGTCCGGGCCGGGACCGAGCTCGTGCACGATCTCGCCATCCTGCTTCCGGGCCGAGATGACGGTCCACGCGCGCCCATCCGCGCTCCGGAGGAGCGTGCCACGGTCCGCCGGCTGGCCGCCGCCGCCCGGGTAGAAGACGGTCGAGTCGAGGATGACGAGCGGCGCGGTTCCAGCCCGATCGCCGGGCTCGACCACGGCCACGACGCGACCCTCGACCGACCGAGCGTAGGCATCGGCATAGCAGAGCTGGACGTGCACGCGGCCGAGGATACCGGGGTCGGAAGCAGCCCCGCGGTCGGCGGCGTTGCCGAGTGGCGCCGGAAATAAGTCGCGGATGATCGGCGCAGAGTACGTTCCGGCCATCGATCGGGAGGCGCGGACGAGGCGGTCGGGACGCCTCGGGTGCGGTCCGCTGCGGTACCACCGCCGAAGGTCCTGGTGCCCGGTAGGACTTTCGGTGCATCGACGCTGTCATAGGGCGTTCGTACGGTGGCCCAGCCGTTCCGGTTCCAGCCGGCGCGCACGAGGAGAGTGGAATCCGATGACCGATCGCCTTCGACGCGCGTGGGGGTTCGCCCTCGCCGTCGCGCCATTCGTCGCCGTCGCCCTCGTCGAGGCGGCGATGCGTCGCTGGGCCTGAGACTCCAGGCACGCATCGCGCCGGATCAGGCCGGCAGACACCACAGACGGACTCGGCGGATCCTTCCTCCCGCCGGGCCCAGTTGATCGGACAAGGCCCGGACCCTCCTCCGGGTCTTGTTCTTTTCGTGCGCGCCGGCCAACGACCGAGGCGCGCGCCTGGTGAGGCGGCAAGCGTCGGAATGGGGCCGAGCGCCCGGGGTCGTCAGCTGGCCGAGGCGCGGGCCGTGGCGCGGGGCGACGGGTGGCCCGAGGCCGGCCCCGGGCCGATGCCAACCGGGGCCCGGGGCGTTCCGGCGGTCGACGGGATGAGCTCGAGCCGGACCGCGATCATCGCCGCCTCCACGCGCCCACCGACCCCGAGCTTCGCCAGGATGTTCCCGACGTGGACGCCGACCGTCTTCTGGCTGATGAACAGCCGCTCGCCGAT
>DASUHU010000020.1:0-2815 GCA_036273395.1 Candidatus Limnocylindrales bacterium | reverse complement strand
GCCATCGGCGAAGCGGCGGGCCGATGGCGCCAGGCGTACCAGGCCGCGCCCGCGAGGCTCAGGGCCGAGGCGGCGACCGCGCCGCGACGACTATCCGGCCGACCTCTGGACGAAGTGCCCGACCTGCGGCCAGATGCTGTTCAACAAGCAGCTCGACAAGAACGATCGCGTCTGCCCCAACTGCGGCCATCACTTCCGGCTCGCGGCGACGCTCCGGATCGAGCAGCTCGTCGACCACGGCTCGTTCGTCGAGCGCGACGCGGGGCTCCAGTCGGTCGACCCGCTCGGGTTCGTCGACCAGCGGCCGTATCCCGAGCGCGTCTCGCAGGCCCAGGCCGCCACCGGCCTCCGGGACGCCGCGATCCGAGGAACCGCCACGATCGGCGGCCATCGGGTGGCGCTGTGCGTCATGGACTTCGGGTTCATGGGCGGGTCGATGGGGGCCGTGGTCGGCGAGAAGGTCACGCGCTCCGCCGAGGACGCGCGGGCCGAGCGCATCCCGCTCATCGTGGTCTCGGCCTCGGGCGGCGCCCGGATGCAGGAGGGCACGCTCGCCCTCATGCAGCTGGCCAAGACCTGCGCCGCGCTCGAGCGGCTCAAGGCCGCGGGGGTGCCGTACCTGAGCGTGATGACCGATCCGACGACCGGCGGCGTGTTCGCCTCGTATGCGGTCCTCGGCGACGTGAACGTCGCGGAGCCGAACGCCCTCATCGGATTCGCCGGGGCGCGCGTCTCGGCCGGGACGATCGCCCAGGAGCTGCCCGAGGGGTTCCAGCGGACCGAGTTCCTGTTCCAGCACGGCTTCGTGGATCGGATCGTGACCCGGGCCGCACTCCGGGCGGAGCTGATCGGGCTGCTGGCCTATCTCCAGCCGCGACCCCTCGCCGACGCGACGACCGAGACCAACGGCACCGAGGGCGACAGCCGGCCCCGGCTCGATCCGATCGGCTTCCTCGCGGCGGTGGCCGAGCGGCTCGTGCCCGACCTCTCGACGGACGACGGCACTGGCAGCGGTCCGGAGCCCGAGGGACCGGCCCGTGGCTGACGCGAAGGCCGAGGCCTGGCGCCATGTCCAGCTCGCGCGCAACCTCGGCCGGCCGCGGGCGCTCGAGCTGCTGGCGGACCTCGCGGACGAGATCGTCGAGCTCCACGGCGACCGGCTCTACGGCGACGACCAGGCGATCGTCGCGGGCTTCGCCCGGATCGACGGCCACCGGGTCGCGTTCGTGGGCCAGCAGAAGGGCGCCGACACCGAGGAGAACATCCGGCGCAACTTCGGGATGCCGCATCCCGAGGGCTATCGCAAGGCGATGCGGGTCATGGAGCTCGCGGAGCGGGTCGGGCTGCCGCTCGTGACCTTCGTCGACGTGCCGGGCGCCCATCCCGGGCCGGAGTCGGAGGAGCGCGGGATCGCGGATGCGATCGCCAGGAGCGTGGGCCTCATGAGCCGGCTGCGGACGCCGATCGTCTCGGTGATCACCGGCGAGGGGGGGTCGGGCGGCGCGCTCGCGATCGCGGTCGGCGACGTCGTCATCGCCCTCGAGAACGCCGTCTACTCGGTCATCAGCCCCGAGGGCTGCGCCTCGATCCTGTGGCGGACCTCGGACGAGGCGCCGACCGCGGCCCTGGCGATGAAGATGTCGGCCCAGGACCAGCTCGCGCTCGGCGTCGTCGACGTCGTCGTGCCCGAGCCCGGTGACGGCGCCCACGCCGATCGCTCCGGGACCGCGAAGCGCCTGAGGCCCGCCATCGTCGAGGCGCTGGATCGGTTGTCGACGCTCCCGGTGGACGATCTCGTCGAGGCGCGCTACCGGCGCTACCGCGCGCTCGGCCCGTACACTGAGGTCGCCCTGCCGGCCGCCGTGCCGCCGCCGCCGCGAGGCCTCGGCGATCGGCTCCGCGACCTGCTGGACCCGACCCGCTGGTCGGTGCCGATGCCGCTCCCGGGAGCGTCGCGACGCGACGAGCCCCCGGCCCACGAGGACGCCTGACCCGTGCCCGACGGCCATCCCGCCGCGAACCGGAACCGCCCTGCGGCCACGCCATCGGCGCCGCAGCCGTCGGTGACGAGCTCGTCGGGCGTCGGGCCGGCCGCGGAGCCGCCGTCGCTGCCGCAGCTCGGCGCCATCGACGCGCTCATCGACCGCCTCGTCCCGGCGCTCACCGCGAAGCTCGGCGCGAGCCACCTCGGCGAGCTCGAGGTCCGGCACGGCGACTGGAAGATCCGCCTCCGCCGCCCGGCAACCTCGGGCTCGTGGAACGGCGAGCTCCGGCGCGCGGCGGACCGCCACGGACGCGCGATCGAGGCGGTCCACCGGATCCCGACCCCCGGCAGCTCGAACGGCACGGCCCACGCCGCCGCCTCGCACGCGACCGGCAGCCTCGGCGCCGGCTCGTCGCACGCCGGCGCCGGCCCTCGCGGCGACGAGGACGGCCGACGCCTCATCACCTCGCCTGCCGTCGGCGTCTTCCGCCCGAACGCGCGCGCCACGGTCGGGAGTCGCGTCCGCGAGGCTGACGTCCTCGGTCACATCGACGTGCTGGGGGTCCGCGAGGACGTGCTCGCCTCGTCGGACGGGCTCGTCGGCGAGATCGTCGCCGAGGACGGGACGCCGGTGGAGTACGGCCAGCCGCTCCTCGTGCTGACGCTGGCGGGCGCGGGCGTGGGAGCCGGCTGATGTTCCATCGGATCCTCATCGCGAACCGCGGCGAGATCGCGCTTCGGGTCCTGCGAGCCTGCCGGACGCTCGGGGTCGAGGCCGTCGTCGCCTACAGCGAGGCCGATCGCGACTCGCTGCCGGTCCAGCTCGCCGAC
>DASUHU010000019.1:0-4683 GCA_036273395.1 Candidatus Limnocylindrales bacterium | reverse complement strand
GGCGAGCCGCGGGCGAGCGAGCCGCGGACCCGGCGGAGCCGCGGGCGGGCGAGCCGCGACCGCCTACAGGCAGCCCACCGGCGACTTGGGCGGGATGACGCCGGGCTGGCCGAGGGCGACCGGCAGGGGGCCGAGGGTGATCGTCCCGGTGTCGATGGTCAGGACGCCCGACGAGTCGACCTTCGAGGCGAACCGGTCGAGGCTCCGCGGGGCGGGCCCGAGGCCCAGGACCTTGATCCCCAGGCGGTCGTAGCGCGACCCGTGGCAGGGGCACTCGAACCAGTAGTTCTTGGCGCAGAAGTTCGGCTTGCAGCCGAGGTGGGTGCAGCGCTGGTAGAGCGTGCGGGCGTTGGTCGAGGCGCCATCGCCGAGCGGGTTGTCACCGGGCTTGAGGCCTCGAGCGGGGTCGAGCAGCACGATGAACGACTTGGCGGACTCGATGTAGGCCGGCGCGCCGTCGACGACGGCGCCGGCGGGATCGGAGGTCGCCGGGTTCGTCTTGAGGACATCGATCTTGCCCACCACGACCTTGCCCCCGAATCCGCCGGAGAGGTTCGGCCACAGGAAGCCGATGGTCCCGGCCAGGACCTCGATGAACCAGAGCAGCAGGCCCAGGCCCAGCGATCGGCGCAGCAGCTCGCGGCGGGAGACCCCCTGGATGTCCCGACGGCGGAGGACCTCGATGGCCCGAGGGGTGATGACCTGTGGCGCCACTGGCGCCGGTTCGCGATTGCCCACGACGTTCTTGGTTCCTACGGTGGCGCAGAACGGTGAGAGGTCCCTGAGACAGCCGCCCCTGGAGGTTGCAGTCGCCTCGCGAATTGCCCTGGTTCGGGCGATAGGATGGGCTCGCCGTCAGCCTCTCGGGAGTCTTCCGGATCGGAATGAGGAGGCCCGCGACATGGGTTCGATCGCGCTCGATCCGGCCGTGACCGCGGTCCGCCGTCGAGGCGATCTCCTCTTCGCGGTCGCGGTGGCGCTGGTCTACGTCGGACTCTCGATCCTGTTCGTCCTCCTCGTCCACGGCGCCGACGACCGGATGATGACCCTCGCGGAACGCCTCACCCAGGGCCGCCTCGATGATCCGAGCTTCGCCGGTACCGTCGACTCGGCCACCGTCGGGGGTCGGTCGTACGTCGTCGTCGGCCCGATGCAGGTCATCCTCTTCCTGCCCTTCGTGCCATTCCCCGGCCTCTACCACATCGCCGGCTTCGTGATCGGCCCGACGGTTGGCGCTGCCGCGGCGCTGGCGGCGCTGCCGCTCGTGCGGGCCTACGGCGCGAGGGACGCGACGGCCTACTGGCTCGCCGCGTTCACGGCGTTCGGATCGCTGCTGCTGTTCGTATCGGTCGAAGGCGACTTCTACTACCTCGCCCAGGCCGAGTCGTTCCTGTGCCTCGAGCTGTTCCTGATCGAGTGGGCCGGCCGGCGCCGGCCGATCCTGCTGGGGATCGCCCTGGGCCTGTCGTTCCTGGCCCGGCCGACGACCCTGCTCGCTGCCATCCCCTTCGGGCTCGCCTTCCTCTGGCAGTCCCGATTTCGGATCGGCGCCGCGATCAGGTTGGGTGCTCCCATCGGGCTGGCGGTGCTCGGGTACGGCCTCTTCAACGCAGCACGCTTCGGCTCGCCGCTGCAAAGCGGCTACGGCATCGCGGTCCTCATGAACGATCGCCTGGACGCGCTCCGCGCCGGCGGCCTGTTCTCCATCGGCCACATCCCGGAGAACCTGCGCCTGGCGGCACTCGACCTGCCGGCGATCAGCACCCGATACCCGTTCATCGCCCCAGATCCGAACGGCATGTCGATGGCCCTCGTCTCGCCGGCCCTGGTGATGGCCCTACGTGCGGGCGTGGGGCTGGGCGACCGGCTCCTGCTGTGGGCCGCGGTGATCCTCATCGCGATCCCCGTCTTCACCTACTACGGCGGCGGGGTCGTGCAGTACGGCTACCGCTACTCGCTCGATCTCACGCCGTTCCTGATCGCGCTCATGGCCATCGGGACGCGCTCGGGCATCGGCTGGCTCGGGCGCGGGCTCATCGCCGTCAGCATCGTGTCCGTCGTCCTCGGATCGATCTGGCGGATGCAGGTCTTCTGAGCCAGATCTTCTGAGCCGCAGAGCCCGGCACCGCGGGGTCGGACGGCCGCGGGGTCGGACGGCCGCGGCTGGCGCGGTCCTTCTGGATAGTTCCGCCCAAGCGGAACCAACGGACGAAGGCCATCCTGGCGGGCCGAGCTCGTGCGGTGGCACCGAGGGGCCCGCGTCGCGAGAGTGCGAAACCCGTCACGTGGGATCGAGCTCGGCGACGCGGGGCGAGCTACCGGTCGAAGGGCGTGATTGGCTCGATCGTTTCGCCAAAGCGGAACCATCCGGAAGGAGGCAAACGACGACGGCAGCGGCGCGGGGGCCGACGGCGCGGGGGCCGACGGGGCGGGGCGGCGCGGGGGCCGACGGCGCGTCAGGGCGTGGCCCGGGGCGAGCGGCGCGGGGCGGGGCGACGCTGGGAGGGGCGGCGAGGAGCTACGCGAGCGAGGCGAGGAGGTCGGCGAGAGTCTGGTCTAGGGGGATCGAGGGCGACCAGCCGGTGAGGGTTTGGAGGCGCGTGACGTCCGCGCAGATCTCGGGGGTGTCGTTGGGGCGAAGGAGCTCGGGGTCGACGCGGGATCGGGCGGGGACGGCGGCGAGGCGGCAGAGGGTTTCGAGGATCTCGTGGATGGCGACCGAGTGGCCGCTCCCGACGTTGACGACCGGGGGATCGAAGGGGAGCGGCGAGCTCGCCCCCGAGGCCGAGGACGAGGCAGAGGCCGGGGGTGCGACGAGCCGCTCCAGGAGCAGCCGATAGGCCCGCACGACGTCGCGGACGTCGGTGAAGTCGCGGCGGGCGTCGAGGTTGCCGACCGGGATGTCCGAGGCCTCGCCGCGCTTGAGGGCCAGCACGCGCCGAGCGAGCGCGGGAGCGGCGAAGACCTCGCGCTGCCCCGGCCCCGTGTGGTTGAACGAGCGCGAGATCACGAGGCGGCGCCCGCGGGAGTGGTGGCTCAGCGCCGCGCGCTCCTCCTCGATCTTCGAGCGACCGTACGCGTCGTCGGCGGCGAGCGGCGCGTCCTCGCCGATGGGCAGGCGCGTCGGGGTGCCGTAGACGTCACCCGATGAGGCCACGAGGACGGCCGCGGAGGAGCCCGCCGCATCGAGGCCATCGAACAGGGCCGCGGTCCCGCCGGCGTTGATCGCGATCGCGGCCTCGGGGTCCTCGGCCGCGTCCGGGCCGTAGGCCATGCCCGCGAGGTGCGCCACGGCGTCCGGCTGCGTGGCGGCCAGGAGCTCCGCGAGCCGGCCCACGGCCTCGGATCCGGTGGTGAGATCCAGCTCGCGCTTCGCTGGAGCGGCGATCACCTCGTGCCCCACCGCCTGAAGCTCGGGCGCGAGCCAGCGGCCGACGAACCCCGAGGCACCCGTGAGGAGGACCCTCACCGGCGGGCGACCGCGGCCTCCGCCTGGGCTTCCGCGGAGACGCTCGCTCCCGGGGTGGCCGCGCCCGTCCGGATGCGCTCGCGCTGGCGGGCGACATCGGCATCGACCATGAGCTCGATGAGCTGCCGGAAGTCGACCTCGGGCGCCCAGCCCAGGTCGCGACGCGCTCGCGAGGCGTCGCCCAGCAGGTGGTCCACCTCCGCCGGCCGGAACAGTGCCTCGTCCCTGACCACGTGATCCCGGTAGTCGAGGCCCACCCGTCCGAACGCGATTTCGCAGACCTCCCGGACCGAGTGGGCGACCCCCGTGGCGATGAGGTAGTCGGAGGGCTCGTCGCGCTGGAGCATCAGCCAGATGGCGCGGACGTAGTCCCGGGCGTAGCCCCAGTCCCGCTGGGCCTCGAGGTTGCCGAGCGGCAGCTGCTCGGCGAGGCCGAGGGAGATCCGGGCCGCGCCGTCCGTGATCTTGCGGGTCACGAATTCGATCCCGCGCCGTGGCGACTCGTGGTTGAACAGGATCCCCGAGACCGCAAACAGCCCGAAGCTCTCGCGGTAGTTGACCGTCAGGAAGTGGCCGTAGGCCTTCGCGACCCCGTACGGGCTGCGGGGGTGGAACGGGGTGTGCTCGGTCTGGGGGACCTGCTCCACCATCCCGAACATCTCGCTCGATGAGGCCTGGTAGAAGCGGATTCCCGGATCCACCTGGCGGATCGCCTCGAGCATCCGGGTCACGCCCAGGCCCGTGAACTCGCCCGTCAGGACCGGCTGGTTCCAGGAGGTCGGGACGAAGCTCTGGGCGGCGAGGTTGTAGACCTCGCGCGGGCGGGTGTCGCGGAGGGCCGAGACGATGGACGACTCGTCCAGCAGGTCGCCCTGGACGATCTCGATCCGATCCAGGAGGTGGGCGATCCGCTGGGCTCCGTCGGTGCTCGACCGGCGGGTCATCCCGACCACGCGATAGCCCTGCTCGAGGAGCAGCTCGGCGAGGTACGAGCCGTCCTGGCCCGTGATGCCGGTGACGAGCGCGGTCGGCTGGTCGGGCATGGCGGCGAGTATACGGAGGCCGATGGGACCTTCGACTTGACCACCGGGTGGTCCCGGACGTCATCATCAGCCGGCGACCGGCCACGGGTGCCGGCGCTGTCCGGGGAGCCCACCCGATTGCGATCGCGGGCGCCTGGGGCGGCCTGCCCTTCGGCCCGCGCCTGGTCGCCG
>DASUHU010000018.1:0-4040 GCA_036273395.1 Candidatus Limnocylindrales bacterium | reverse complement strand
CGGCCGGATCTCGGATGCGACGTGGGCCTGGCTCGACGCGGGCCGCCTGCTCGCGGAGACGGACCGCGGGGCCGCGATCGCGGCCCTGCGCCAGGCGGCGACACTCGGCGAACAGGCGGGGCTCGTGACCCAGCTCCGCCTCGCCAGCCTGCTCCTGCGCCGGCTCGGGGTGCGGGCCTGGCGACGCGGCGCCAGCGGTGGCGTCGCTGGGCTGTCCGAGCGCGAGGCCGAGATCGCGAGGCTCGTCGCCTCGGGCGCATCGAACCGCGAGATCGGGGAGACACTGCTGATCGCCCCGAAGACGGTCGAACGCCACGTGAGCAATGCCCTCACGAAGCTCGGGCTTCGCAACCGGACGGAGCTCGCCGGGCTGGTTCGAAGCGAGTCCTCGGTACGGGTTCCTCCCGATGATCGGCCGGTCCGCCCGACCTAGCGTCCGGTCATGGCGATCGTGATGCTCGTCGGGACGGAGACCGCGGGGGACCCCGCCCTCGGCACGACGTCCGCTCGCCGGTTGTCGGAGCTCGGCATCACGAGGCTCGCGGTTCTGCGGGACGGGGGCAGCACCGCCGTGATCCTCGAGGGCTGGACGTTCGACCCGACCCACGGCGACATCGCAGCAGGCGTCCTCTTTCCCGATGCGGCGGACGCGGTGCGGATGTTCCGGGAGGTTGCCGACGTCGGCCTGCGAGAGCCGAGCTGAGTGCTTCGCGGAGCTGGAAGGAGTCGTTCCATGGTGAGCCTCAAGCGGCGCCTGCTCGTCATTGCCGCGGGTGCGGCCATCGCGTCGGCTGCCCTGCCGGGCGCCGTCTTCGCCGACACGACGCTCCACGTCTGCACCTGGCATGCCCAGGTCGTCGGGAGCGCGGTCGGCACGATCTCGGCCGCGCCGGATGCCGTGCTGGGTCCGAACAACGGCGGCCTGCCGGGCGGCGACAAGGGGCCATACCCGATCTCGTTCAGCACGAGCGACGACCTTGGGATGACGACGGCATCGGCAAACAGCAGCTGCGCGTAGCCCGCGCTCCTGCCTCCCGCTCGCCGAATCGCCTGCGGCCGGACGATCACCGTCCGGCCGCAGGTCCCAGTACGAGCCCGACCTCCGCTGACGGCCGCCGCCTCGTCTCCTCAGTCGGAGCGGCCCGTCCCGAACTGACGGTCCCCGGCGTCGCCGAGGCCCGGCAGGATGTAGCCCTTGTCGTTGAGCTGCCGGTCGAGCGCCGCGCAGTAGATCTCGACGTCGGGGTGGGCCTCGGATACGGCCTTCACCCCTTCGGGCGCGGCGATCAGGTTGAGGAGCTTGATCCGGACCGGATGGACTGCGCCCCAGCGCTTGAGGACCTCGATCGCGGCGGTCGCGGAGCCCCCGGTCGCGAGCATCGGGTCGAGGATCAGGCAGAGGTCGACGGTCGCCGTCGTCGGGAGCTTGTTGTAGTACTCGACCGGTCGAAGGGTCCGCTCGTCGCGGAATAGGCCGAGGTGCCAGACCTCGGCGGTCGGCATGAGCTCGAGCATCGCGTCGACCATGCCGAGGCCGGCCCGCAGTATCGGGATGAGCCCGATCCGATCGCCGAGCTGCTTCCCCGGCATGGTCTCGAGCGGCGTATGGACCTCGATGTCCCGGAGGCGCGCGTCGGCGAGGGCCTCGTAGCCGAGGAGCCAGGACAGCTCCCGGACCACCTCGCGGAATTTCTTCGGCTCGGTCGAAGCCTCGCGCAGGATCGAGAGCTTGTGCTGGACCGCGGGGTGCGTCGAGACGTGGAGGTTGGGTGGGAGTTCCATGGCTGCGGCCCGATCCTACAACCCGTTTGACGCCCCGTTCGGGCCTCCGTACCGTTGATCTCGTGCCCACCCGCAGCCGCCCCTCGGTCGACGGGCGCGGCGCGGGACGAGCCACATCCCGGAGTTCGGCCGCGGCCGCCCGCTTCCGCCGCGCGCCCGCCGCGCCCGTGCTCGTCCGCCACCTCCGGAACGGGGTCGAGGAGAGCGTCCATCGGGGCCACGTCGTCGAGGTCGACCTGTCGGGCCGGATCGTCCGGGCGATCGGCGATCCCGAGCACCTGACGAACCTCCGCTCGGCGGTTAAGCCATTCGGGGTCGTGGCCCTCCTCGAGGCCGGAGCCGACAGGGCCTTCGGGCTCGAACCGGCGGAGCTCGCGATCATGGCCAGCAGCCACTCCGGCGAGGACCTCCACGTCCGGACCCTGCAGGCGCTCTACCGCCGGACCGGGATCAGCCAGGCCAACCTCGCCTGCGGCGTCGAGAGCGCGCCGCTCGACCAGATCACGGCCACGCGCCTCGCCCGCGACGGCGAGCGGCCGGGCCAGATCCGGCACATGTGCTCCGGCCAGCATTCCGGGTTCCTGCTGCTCTGCAAGCTCGGCGGCTGGTCGCCCGAGGGCTACTGGGAGGAGCGCCATCCGAGCCAGGTCGCGCTCCGCGGTGTGGTCGCGCGGGCCTTCCGGACCACGCCCGAGGAGCTGGTGATGGGCATCGACGCCTGCGGCATCAACACGTATGCGTTCCCGTTGCGGGAGATCGCCTGGGCGTACGGTCTTCTCGGCGACCCCGACTCGATCCCGAGCTCCGATCCGCGATCCTCGCTCGCGCCACACTTCCGGCGGATTCGCGACGCGATGCTCGAGCACCCGGAGCTCGTCGGCGGGACGCACGATCGGCTGGACACCTCGCTCATGAAGGCGATGCCCGGACGCCTCGTCGCGAAGGGCGGCGCCGAGGCCCTTCGATCGGTCGGGATCCTGTCCGGACCGCGCGGGAGCGGTGCGCCCACGGCCGCCACGGGCATGGCGGTCAAGATCGAGGACGGCGACGGCTTCGATCGAGCCGGCAGCGCGGCGACGATCGAGGCCCTCCGGCAGGCCGGCGTCGTCGAGGGTCAGGCCCTTCGAACGCTGAACCGCTACCACCACCCGACGTTCGCCGATTCGCACGGTCGCCTCGCGGCCGAATCGGTCCCCGAGTTCGAGCTCGCGCCGATCGGCGAGCTGGTGCGCTGAGGCCCGGCCTCGGCGCTTGCCGCGCGAGCTGACGACGTCCGGTCGATGGATCCGTACAAGGTCCTGGGGCTCCAGCCCGCGGCGAGCCAGGCCGAGATCAAGCGCGCCTACCGGCGACTTGCCAAGGCACTCCACCCGGACTCGGCCGGGGAGCGGTCGCTGCCGGCGTTCCTCGCGGTCCAGGAGGCGTACGAGCAGCTGACGGGATCGAAGGTGGCCAGTCCGTGGCGAGCGCGCTCCCGAGCAAGTGGCGCAGGGGGAGCGACTGGCCAGCGGCCGGGCGGTCCCGCGGCTGCGTCCGGTCGAGCGGGCGGCGGGTGGCAGGAGCCATGGCGGGCCGATCCCGAGCGAGCGAGAGCCGCGCGTGAGCAGGCGCGGGCACGTTGGGGTGCGCGCGCGGCGGGCTCGCCAGGCGCAGCCGGGGCTGCTCGCGGGAGCGCGACGTCCGGCGCCGACTCCGCGCGCGGGACGCGGGACCGAACGAGCGGCACGGCCGGGAGCACCGCGAGGAGCGGTCCCGGCGCCGACGGGTCGACCGGCGCCGGCGCGGGCGGAGGCGCCAGGGTGACCGGCGCCCAGGGCCCACGCCGCCGGCGACCCACGCGCAAGGCCACGATGGGTTCGACCAGCTACGACGAGGCTCGCGACGCCTCGGATCCGCGATGGGCCGGGGCCTCCTGGTACGGCCCGACCACGGGCGAGTACTGGATCGTCAACCCGCGCGAGTACGCGGACCCTCGAAAGCACGGGCCCGGGTACTCGAGCCGAGGTCGGACGGGCGGGACGCCGCTTCGCGAAGCGCCCAGGCGCGGGGGCGAGTCGGCAGCGCCCGACGAGGACGCCACTCAACCCGACATCGAGGCAGGGACACGCGCGCAGCACCCGGAGCGCGAGTGGCCGCCGGCATCGGACGAGGCAGCCGGCCCGGAGGCGGCGGCGTTCGAAGGCTCGACCGACGCGTCCGGCGCGGGCTCCCGCGCCGGGGAATGGCGAGCGGATCCGGAACGACGAGACGCTGACGCT
>DASUHU010000017.1:0-3417 GCA_036273395.1 Candidatus Limnocylindrales bacterium | reverse complement strand
CAGAGCCTGGTCCTCGACGACCGCCATCCGGCGTCCGCGACCGACCTCCAGATGCGCATCCTGGAGGCCCAGGAGGCCGAGCGGAGCCGCCTGGCCCGCGAGGTCCACGACGGGCCCGCGCAGGCCATCTCGAACGCGATCTTCCAGGTCGAGGTCGTGGAGCGCCTGCTCGACCGCGACGAGCGCCTCGCGCGGCAGGAGCTGAAGGCCCTCCGCGAGACGCTCACCCGCGAGCTTCGCGGCGTCCGGGCCTACCTCTCGCAGCTCCGGCCGCCGCTCCTCGCCGATCTGGGCCTCGCCGGCGCGATTCGCGAGGCGGCCGAGCAGATCGGCTCGGTCCTCGGCGTCCGGGTCGAGGTTCACATCGATGAGGCGATCGACCGACTGCCCGAGGCGATCGAGGTCGTCATCCTGCGTGTCGTGCAGGAAGCGCTCCAGAACGTCCGCAAGCATGCCCGCCCCACGAGCGTCCGCGTCGCGGCCGTTCGGGATGGGACATCGTGGAGCGTCGAAGTCCGCGATGATGGCGTCGGCTTCGACCCGGATCGCACCACCGACTCGGTCCGCCGGAGCTTCGGCCTGGCGTTCATGCGCGAGCGAGCGGAGCTGATCGGGTCGCGATTCGAAGTACGATCCCGGCGGGACCTGGGCACCGTGGTTCGGCTGGTGATCCCATGGCACGAGGAGGCGCAGCGATGAGGGAGACCGACGGGTCGGGCCGGCGAGGCACGCCCGGCGACCGCATCCGGATCCTGATCGTCGACGATCACGCCCTCTTCCGGGTCGGGATCGCGAACATCCTCGGCCGCGAGAAGGAGTTCGAGGTCATCGGAGAGGCGGACAGCAGCCGCTCCGCGATCGAGGCCGCCGAGGCGCTGTCGCCCGACGTCATCCTCATGGACGCCTCGCTGCCGTCTCCGGGCGGCATCGAGACCACCCAGCGGATCCGCCGCGAGCTGCCGGCGATCGCGATCATCGTCATGGCTGCGGACGAGGACGAGGAGGCTCTGTTCGCCTCGATCAAGGCCGGGGCCGCGGCGTTCGTCGTCAAGGACATCACGCCCGAGGACCTCATCCACGTGGTCCGCCGGGTGTCCGGCGGCGAGTTCCTCATCAACGACAAGGTCTTCGCCAAGCCGTCGGTCGCGTCGCGGGTCCTCAAGGAGTTCCGCGAGCTGGCCGTGTACGGCCAGGAGGCCCAGCCGATCTTCGCGCCGCTCTCGCCGCGCGAGGTCGAGATCCTGGACAACATCGCCCAGGGCATGACCAACAAGCAGGTCGCCTACGCCCTGTCGATCTCCGAGCAGACCGTCAAGAACCACATGAGCTCGATCCTCCGGAAGCTCGCCGTGAACGACCGCACCCAGGCGGTCGTCTACGCGATGCGGCAGGGCTGGATCAAGATGCCGGAGGACTGAGGTCCCGCCGACCTCAGCGACGGCCATGCCCGACGCGACCACCGCCGTCGCCCTGACGCCCGCCGCCCTGGCCGCGCGCCTCCAGGAAGAGGCCCGAGCGGTCCAGTCCGAGCTGGAGGAGATCGAGCTCCTCATCAGCCAGGCCACGTCCGAGGCCGCCCGCCACGAGACTCGCCGGGTCGCGGCCGCGGAGAAGCTCGCGATCGCCGCCGAGAAGGCGACCATGGCCGAGAAGGCCGCCGGCGCCGGTCACGGGTCGTCCTCCGCGACCGCGGCCGGCAAGGAGGTCGCGGACCTCGCCAATCAGCTCGTGACCGTCGGCCGCAAGGCCTCCCTCATGGAGGCCCAGATCGATCTCCTGGAGGGCAAGCGCAAGTCCATCATCCGCCTCCACGAGGTCCTGACCCGCCACGCGGCCGAGATCGCTGGCTTCGACGCGGACTGGGTCGGGGGATCGGCCGGCGCCGGGACGACCAATGCGTCCGGCTCCGGCGATGGCCCCGGCCGGGCAGACGACGGCCGGCTGGGCGGCGGCGAGGCCCTCGGGGTCCTGGATGTGACCGAGGGCGGCGCCGTGCCGCCGGGCGTGGCCCGGATCGTGCTGGCGGCCCAGGAGGATCTCCGGCGCGAGATCGCCCGGGCCATGCACGACGGCCCGGCCCAGAGCCTGACGAACATCGTCCTCCAGGCCCAGATCCTGGAGCGCCTCGTCGCCAAGGATCCGGCCGAAGCAGCGACCGAGGTCCACGCCCTCACGAAGATGGTCCAGCGGACCCTCGACGCCACGAAGACCTTCATCTTCGACGTCCGGCCCATGGTCCTGGACGACCTTGGCCTCGTGCCCACGCTCCGGCGCGCCAGCCGCGATCGCGGCGCGCGGGCTCGGATCAAGGTGGACTTCGAGTCGGTCGGCGTGGATCGGCGGCTTTCGCCCGACCTCGAATCGGGCCTGTTCCGGATGCTCGACGACGCCCTGGCGGCGCATGTCGCCGGCCGTCCCGAGCGGCTCTCGCTCCATCTCGACTGGGGCGAGCGGCTGGAGGCCGAGCTGACCGCCGGCAAGACGATGGCCGAGGTCGAGAAACCCGACCTGCCCGATCCCGGCGCCGAGCTGCCGCCGGCCCTCGCGGCGATGGTCGACGAGCGGCGTGCCGCCTACGAAGCCGCGCTCGAGGCGGCTCGGGTCGCCTCCCTGGCCCGCCTGCCGGACCGCGTCTGGCGCGAGATCGCGGAGCGATCCGCGCTCCTGGGCATCCAGGCGGAGCTCCTGGACGAGGGCGCCCGCCTCCACCTCGCGGTCCCGCTGCCCGCGGCCTGAGGGTTGGCCGCCCGCACGTAGGTACTGCGGCCTAGGACCAACGAGTCATACGCGCGCACGGGCGGTGCCCCGTAGAGTTCGCTCCACTTCGCCGCAGCGGCGAAGACCAGTTGGGTACGGGAGGCACGCACCTGATGGCCCTCATCTCCTCAATGCTCGCCGCGTTCCGACGCGACGAGGAAGGCCAGGGTCTGGCGGAGTACGCCCTGATCCTCGCCCTCATCGCGATCGTCGCGATCGTCGCCCTGATCTTCCTGGGCGGCGCGATCAGCACGATCCTGAGCACGGTCGGGAACTCGGTCTAACCGACGGAGATGATGGCCCTCGCTCCCCCGGCACTGCCGGCGAGCGGGGGTCGTTCCCTTATGCGAGCGGGTCACCGACCGGACTGACGGTCCCGCGACTCGCCGCTACCGTCCCAGCGGCCAACGCCGGCTCCGCCGGCGGCCACCGACTCTCCGGGCAAGAGTCCGCTTCTTCGACACCCGGCGAGATCTCTCGAGGAAAGGAGGTACCGATCCAATGTTCAACGCTCTCATGTCGATCCTTCATCGTGACGAGGAAGGCCAGGGTCTCGCGGAGTACGCGCTGATCCTCGCCCTGATCGCGATCGTTGCGATCCTTGCCCTCATCTTCCTGGGCAGCCAGATCAGCACGATCCTCAACAAGGTCGCAAGCTCG
>DASUHU010000016.1:0-2538 GCA_036273395.1 Candidatus Limnocylindrales bacterium | reverse complement strand
CCGGCCGGCAGGCTCCGGGGCTGGTCCGGGTCCGCCGATGCCGGAGTGGATTCGCGCCGCGGCGGGCTCGAGCCGCACCTGGGATGGCTCCCGGTCGCGGCGATCGCCGCGGCCGGGCTCGCGGCCGGACTGTCGATCGGTGCCCGGCTGGACGTGGTGACCGCGTCGTCGGCCGCGGCGGCCGGAGCTTCCGGCTCGAGCGCGGTTGGGATCGGCCCGGGCGATCTCGCCACCGAGCTCGGATCGGCCGCCGGTCTGTCGATCGGCCTCGCGGCCCTGCTCATCGCGATCGCGGCAGGCCCGGCGCTCGTCGGCTCGATCGGCCTCCGACGGGCGATGGCCTGCCTGCTCGTGGTCGAGGGCATCGACCTGATCCGGCTCGGCCTGACCACGACCGCGACCGTCGCGGAGGAGGTCGTCGCGGCCCTCATGCTGGTGACGGTCGCCGGGGCTGCGACAGCCCTGGCCGTCCGGCGACCCGCTCCCGATGAGGCCGACGAGCCGGTCGTCGAGACGTGAGGCTGTCTGGATGACGCTCGCCATCTCGATCGTCGTCGCCGCGCTCGGCGGTCTCGTCGCGCTCGCCGCGCCGGCGATGGGCCCAGGCGCCGGCCGCGCCGGCCGCATCTTGGCACTCGTGGCGGCGCTCGCCTGCGCCGCGCTCGCGGTCGTGACACCGGTCGGCGACCTTCTCAGCGTCGGCGGGCTGCGCCTGAGCGCCACGCCCGCGGTGCGCCTCGCCGAGCTGGGCTGGAGCGGGGCGCTCGTCGGCCTGGGGCTCATCGCCGCGGCTCTCCGGATCCGGCCCGTCACCGCGCCGGGCCTCGTCGCGCTGGCGGCCGGCCTCGCGGCGCTCGCCGCCGACCTGCCCGCGGTCGCCTTCGGTGGGCTGGCCGTGGGTGGCGCGGCCGCGGTCCTCGTCCCCTCGATGCCTCGCTACGGCGAATCGAGGCGACGCCCGACCGGCGCGGCGGCGCCTGCGGGGGTCGTGGCCCCGGCCACGCTGGCCGTGCTCGGCAGCGGCCTGCTCGCGCTCGTTCTCGTGGCCTGGGCCCGCTCCCCGGTCGGGGCGGCGGCGTCGGGAGCCGTCGTCGCGATCCAGGACGTCGCGTTCCAGTCGGCGGTCGGGCTTGCGGTGCTCGCCATGGCGGCCCTGGTTGCCGTCCGCCTGGCCGCGATCCCCGCGCACCTCTGGGCGGCCCGCCTCGTCGGGGCCGTCTCGCCGATCGCGATTCCGAGCGCCCTCGCCTGGGGCTCTGCGGCCTTCTCGATCGTCGCGATCACCTGGTCCGAGGCCACGCTGGGCTCCGCCGGCGCGGCCATCGATCCCCTCGATCACTGGCTCGTGATCCTCGTCGGCGTCGGCGGGCTGGCGCTCGGTGCGCTCGCGTCGATCCTGCATGACGACCTCGAGCACGTCCTCGGCTACTGGCTCATCGGTGCCGCGGGGGTAACCCTCCTGGCCTTCGCGGCGCCCACGGCGGCCGTCGTGCCGTGGGTCGCGGACTGGACCTTCGGGATCGCGGCGATCGCCACGGGCTTCGCCGCGTGGATCGTGGTCGTTCGATGGTCGTTCGGGACGCATCGGGTCGGGAGCCTCCCGGGCTGGGCTCGTCGCAGCCCGGGCCTCGCGATCGGGCTGGTGGTCCTCCTCGTCGGCTCGGTCGCGCTGCCCGGGACGTCGCTGTGGAGCTCGCGGGCGTCGATTGCCGCCGCCGCCCTCCCGGGGGCGCCGGGGACGATCGTGACGGCGGGCGCGGCGCTGGCGTCGCTCGTCGTCTTCGGTCGCCTGCTCCTCGTGGGCCTGGCTCGACCGGCCGGTGATGTCGCCGCGGCGCCGCCGGAGCGGATCGGTCGACTCGTCCTGGCGCCGCGCGGCTGGACCGGTGGCGGGACGGGCTGGCTGGTCCGACGCGGGAAGGCGATGGTGGTGGCCAACCGGGCCCTGGGCCTCGACCTCGTCGTCGTGGGGCTGTGCGTCCTCGGGTTCCTCATCAGCGCGCTGGGGATGGCGTCCACCGGCGCCTGATCTCCCGAGGAGCCCTGATCTCCCGAGCAGCCAGGGAGCCGGGCGGCTACTCCGCCGGGGCGAGCGCCCAGCGGTCGATGTCGCGCTCGTACGGGTGCAGCTCGCCAGCCTCGAACCAGAGCGCCAGCTCGGCCGCGGCGGTCTCGGGGCCATCGGAGGCATGGACGAGGTTCTGGGCCGTCTCGAGCGCGAGGTCGCCGCGGATCGTGCCCGGCGCCGCCTCGTGGGGCCGGGTCGAGCCGATCATCGCCCGCACGACCGCGATCGCGTTGGGGCCCTCGAGGACCATTGCGACGAGTGGGCTCGAGGTGATGAAGTCCACGAGCCCGCGGAAGAACGGCTTCTCGCGATGTACGGCGTAGTGGCGCTCCGCGAGCTCCTGGCTGACGGCCACGAGCTTGAGCCCGACGATCTTGAGCCCCCGGGCCTCGAACCGCGTGATGAGCGGTCCGACGAGGAGGCGCTGGACGGCATCGGGCTTGAGCAGGACGAGGGTCCGTTCGGTCACG
>DASUHU010000015.1:0-3725 GCA_036273395.1 Candidatus Limnocylindrales bacterium | reverse complement strand
ATACACGGCCGGTCCCTGGTTCGAATCCAGGCTCCCCTACCAGCTGCGCCGGTGCGGAGCGTGTGCCAGCGCGGTGCGCGGGGGCCCTAGAGGGCCGCGCGGATCATCCGGACGATGCGCTCCCGGCGGCCGATGTCGAGGGAGGCCTGGGGTGCGAGCGAGGTGAGCCAGGCCGCGACCTGATCCGGAGCGATGACGGCACAGCTGCCGGTCCGCTCGACCCGCGGGTCGCTGCCGACGACCGCCGCGTAGACCTTGACGACGTGATCGCCATCGTCCCCCGCAAGCCAGGAGCGGACGCGATCGGCGTCTCGGCCGGCGCGCTCGAGCGGGCTCTCGATCGTCATGACCCGGCCGCTGCCCATCCGGACCTCCCAGCTCCGAACGCCGCGTGACATGACGGCCCCGGGCGGCGGCAGCTCCTCGATGACTGCGGCGCCGAACGGCCCGACGACCAGCTCGGGCACGACCCGGCTGCCGTCGGGCAGGCGGAGGTTCGTCGCCACGACGTGGTCGTCGCCGATGGCTCGGGCGAGGCGGACCGCCGGCGTGATCCGGGGCCGCCGAGCCCGCGCGCGGTCAGCCGCCGTGACGAGGCGCGAGACACCGACGAGCCCGAATGCCGGTGGCGCGGTGAGCGCGAACGCCCATCCCAGGGCGCCCGCGACGAGCTGGAACGTCGTCGCCCGACCCGTCGGGACGAATCGATCGAGGAAGCCCAGCCCGAAGACGGCGAAGAGGATCCAGAGCGCAGCCGCGAGGAACGCTCCACCGACGGCGAACGAGGACAGGACGGCGAAGCGACTGGGGCGACCCGCGACGGGCCGATCGGAGGCGAGGACCTGCATGGCCGGGATGCTCCGCCTCGTGGGCCCGCCACGAAATGGCCTGTTCGGGTCAGGTGGGCCTCCCCCGACAGGACCACTTGCGGTCGGTTCGGTGCGTGGGCGCGCCACGCGAGGGCCGGTGTCGGACGGGCCGAACCGCATCGGACCAACCCGCACATCCGCGCACACCTCCGCGCCGACAGGACCCTCGTACCATTGCTCCGCCCCTCGAACGGCCAGCATCCTCGGGCCCTGAATTCATCGGCCCGAATGGGCCAGAGGAGTGGGATGCAGGGGTTCGTCCGAGCCGTCCTGCGGCTCGTCGTCATGGCGCTCGTGACCGGCGCCGTCCTCGTCGGAGCGACCGCGCTCGGCCTGCCGATGGCCGCCGGACTCGGGCTCGCGATCACCGCCGCCGGCATTGCCGGCCTCCTGGGACTCGCGCGACGCGGGCGTCCGTCGCCGGCCGCGCCGGCGCTGCAGAGCGCCGCCGTGGCGGACCGGGCGCAGCCCGGGCGCGAACCGGCGCCCGCGGTCGTGGGCGCGCCTGCGACGGCGAGCGCCCCGGCGGAGGCCATCGAGCTCGATCCCGTCATCGCCTCGATGGCGCCCGGGCAGGAGGTCGATCCCGAGCTGCTCATGCCGCGCTGGCGCCGCCCCTCGCTCCTGGCCGCGCGCCGCGGCGATCCCGTCCGGGCCATGCGCGCCGATCGAATGCCAATGCGATTCGCGAGCGACGCGGACGCGGGGACCAGCCGGCGGATCGTCCGCTATGCGGTCGTGCCACTGCTCGATCGCGGCGACGAGGTGCTCGGCCGGCCGCTCATGGACCTCATGGAAGGGGACGAGGTCGAGGTCCTCGATCCAAGCGGTCCGTTCTGGGAGGTGCGCTGTCCCGATGGCATGCGCGGCTGGGTCCACCGGACGACCCTCGGCGCGAAGGCCGCCGAGTCGACCTGGTCGCGGCGGGTGGAGATGGAGCCGGACGACCTGCTGACCGCGGTCCTCAGCGCGCGCGGGATCCAGTAGCGCGTCCGCTGGCCGCGCCGGCCGCGCTGGCCGCACCGGCCGCGCTGGCCCGTCGGGCCGGAGTGGCTCGCCGCAGCACCAGCAGGTGCTGGTGGACGATGTTCGGGACGAAGCTCGTCGGATAGCCGTAGGGCCGCAGGCGCGTGCCCGCCTGATACCAGATGAGGTCGCCCTTCGGCACGAGCCCGAGGGAAGCCGCGCGGTTGGCGAGGTCCGCCCCGGTGAAGACGTACCGACCGTCCTGGTAGGCGTCCCGCACGATCAGCACCGCGTAGCGCCCGACGCGGAGGACCCGGGCGAGGTGCTCGAGGACGTCCGTCATCCGGTCGAGGAAGGCGTCGTAGGTCGGGAGGTTCGCGAGGTCGGCCGGGTCGTCGGTGACCATCGCGTAGTCGGTCCGCCGGTTCGCGTGGTGTTCCGCGAGTGGGCCGCCGGCCATCGTCATCGGCAGCTGCACGTTGTACGGCGGGTCCGTTGCGACGAAGTCGACGCTCGCGTCCGGGACCTCGGGCAGGAGCGCGAGGGCGTCGCCGACCCGCAGCTCGCAGCCGGAGGCATCGAAGCCCCGGGCGCCGCCCGGATCCTGGGGGCCGAGGTCGACGAGCCGGACGCCGCCATCGAGCTGCTGGCGCGCCGCCTCGGCCACGACCTCCGCGTAGACCTCGGCCCAGCGAGGTGACAGCTCGAACCCGATCGCCCGACGCGGACCTCGGGCGATCGCGGCGCCGAGAAGGGTTCCACCCACACCCGCGAACGGGTCGAGGACCAGCTCGCCGGTCGTGGTGAAGAACTCGATGAGCCGGGCCATCAGGCGCGGCGGCTTGTTTGCCCCGTGGGCTCGCCGCCGCTCGTGCCCGAGCTCCGACGGATAGGCCGTCGTCCAGAGGGACTTCGTGAAGTACAGCCACTCCTCGCCGGACAGCTCGTTCAGCGTGTTGCGAGGGTGGGGCATCGCGTCAGGGTAGCGGTGCAGATTCGCGCCGCGGACGAGGCTCCGGTCGCGTCCCTGGCCGTCGTGCCCGCGAGCTTCACGTGTCGCGAGGGGTGGGCCGTGTGGCACGATGGCCGGGATGGCCGGGCGGTCCGCGAGCGAGCGCTTCGTCGGTCGGGAGTGGGAGCTCTCGCGGCTGGCGGTCGCCCTCGATGCGGCGGCCCAGGGCCGGAGCGCCCGCGTCGTCGTCGCGGCCCCTGGCGGGATCGGTGCCACGCGTCTCCTGGACGAGGTGGTTCGGCGCGTCGGCCGGCTCGCCGAGCCGTTCCAGGTCGTCCGCTGCCGCGCGGTGGCTGCGCACGTGATGGCGGCCTATGCGCCCGTCGCCGACGGCCTGGGCCCGTGGCTCTCGCGCATCGACGGGCCGGAGCTCGCACGGGTGGCCGGATCCGGTGCCGAGCCGCTGGCCAGGCTCCTGCCGGCACTCGCGAGCCGGCTCGGCGCGGACGATCGATCCATCGCCGGACGGCCGCGCGAGCGCGACGCGATCCCGCCCGAGCGGCGGGCCGCCTGGCTGAACGAGTCGATCCACGGCCTGCTCGAGCGCGGCGCCGAGTCGCGACCGATCCTCCTGATCCTCGAGGACCTCCATAACGCCGACGCGGGCACGCGCGACCTCGCGGCGTTCCTCACCCGGGTGACGCGACCGGCCCGGCTCTGCGTCGTCGCGACGTACGCGACGGATCGCGTGGGCCGGGGGCACCCGCTCCAGCCCGCGCTCGCGGCGATCGGCCAGGGGGCCGAGCCGCCGGAGCGGCTCGAGCTCGGACCGCTGGACCGGCACGAGATCGCGCAGCTCGTCGCCGAGCTCGAGGGTGAGCGGCCGACCGCGGCCGCGATCCTGCTCGTGGCCGAGCGCTCGGGAGGCGTGCCGCTGG
>DASUHU010000014.1:0-2475 GCA_036273395.1 Candidatus Limnocylindrales bacterium | reverse complement strand
GGTCGACTGGGGCCGGCTGCGGTTCACGATGGACGAAGGCTCGGCGAAGGCCGTGCGCGTGGCGTTCGAGCGGCTCTACCGTGACGGCCTGGCCTACCGGACCGAGGCGCTCATCAACTGGTGCCCCGGCTGCCGGACCAGCGTCTCCGACCTCGAGACGATCCCGACCCCCGAGACCGGCACCCTCTGGACGATTCGATACCACCTCATCGACGAGGCAACGGACGAGCCGAGTCCGACCGACGCGATCGCCGTCGCCACGACCCGACCCGAGACGATCCTCGGCGACACCGCGGTCGCGGTCCATCCCGACGACGAGCGCTATCGCTCGGTGGTCGGTCGCCGGGTCCGGATCCCGTTCGTGGAGCGCGACGTGCCGATCGTCGCGGACGAGGCGGTCGATCGGAGCTTCGGGACGGGCGCGGTGAAGATCACGCCGGCCCACGACCAGAACGACTACGACCTGGCGAAGCGGCACGACCTGCCGATGATCACGGTGCTCGACGACGCCGCCGCGGTCAGCGCCGCCGGCAACGGCTATGCCGGGCTGGACCGGTACGTGGCTCGGGAGCGGATCGTGGCCGACCTTGCCGCCCGGGGCGACCTCCTCGACACCCGGCCGCACGAGATGCTCATCGGGCGCTGCCAGCGCTCGAACGACGTCATCGAGCCCCGCCTCAAGACGCAGTGGTTCGTGAAGACGAAGCCGCTCGCGGAGGCCGCGCTCGCCGCGACGCGCTCCCGCGAGACCCGCATCGTGCCCGAGCGATTCGAGGCGGTCTGGGAGCACTGGCTCACGAACATCCGGGACTGGAACGTCTCGCGCCAGCTGTGGTGGGGCCATCGGATCCCGGCGTGGTACTGCCCCGACGGCCACATCACGGTCAGCGCGGCCGAAGCGGGGCCGTCGGCCTGCGAGGTCTGCGGGCGACCTGCGAGCGAGCTCGTCCAGGAGTCGGACATCTTCGACACGTGGTTCAGCTCGGGCCTGTGGCCGTTCTCGACGCTCGGCTGGCCGGACCAGACCGACGACCTGCGGACCTATTACCCGACCTCGGTCATGGAGACCGGCCACGACATCCTGTTCTTCTGGGTCGCCCGGATGATGATGCTCGGGCTCCACCTGACCGACGCCGCACCGTTCCACACGGTCTACCTGTCGGGGCTCATCCGCGACGAGCGCGGGGTCCGGATGTCGAAGACCCGCGGCAACAGCATCGACCCGCTCGAGGTCATGGCCGAGTCGGGCGCGGACGCGATGCGCTTCGCGCTCATCCACGGCGCGTCGCCGGGCCAGGACCAGCGCTTCGGACCGCAGAAGCTCGAGACCGGCCGGAACTTCGCGAACAAGCTCTGGAACGCGACGCGGTACGTCCTCGGCGCGCGACCCCAGAGCATCCCGGCGGACGCGCCGCGACGTGCACCCGAGGTCGCCGAGCTCGGGCTCGTCGAGCGCTGGATCCGCTCGCGGACGGCGTCGACGGTCGAGGCCGTGGACCGGGCGATCGCCGACTACCAGCTGGCCGAGGTCACGCGGGCCCTGTACGACGGGATCTGGTCCGAGTTCTGCGACTGGGGCCTCGAGATGGCGAAGGCGCGCCTCGCCGACACGTCGCTCCCGGATGACGCGCGCGAGGCGACCTGGTGGACGCTCGTGGAGTCGCTCGACGTCTTCGTCCGGCTGCTCCACCCGGTCATGCCCCATGTCACGGAGGCGCTATGGACCGCGCTGCCGCACGCCGCCGACGACCCCGAGCTCGTGATCGTCGCCCGGTGGCCGTCGCCCGCCGGCCGCGATGGGCTGGTTGAGTCGTCCGTGGGGGAGGCGCTCGAGCTCGTGCGCGGCATCCGGAACGCCCGCGCGGATGCCGGCATCGCACCCGGCGACTGGCTGCCCGCGACCGTGCTCGCGCCCGAGGATCTCGCTCCGGCGGTCAGCGACCTCGGCGCGATCATCCAACGGCTGGCGCGGGTCCGGCCCGTGCAGGTCGTCGCCGCCGCGGACGAGGCATCGGGCTCGGCCCGTTCGGCGGGCCTCGCGGTGGTGACCGGCAGGCTCGAGGCGATTGTCGAGCCCCCGACGCAGGCGCTCGCCGCCGGCGATCGCGAGCGGCTGGAGAAGGAGCTCGCGACCACCGAGCAGCGCCTCGCGGGGGCCCGAGCCCGGCTCGCCAACGCCGCGTTCACCCAACGGGCCCCGGCGGCGGTCGTCGATGGCGCCCGCGCGACGGAAGCGGAGCTCGCGGCCCAGGCTGCCACCCTGCGAGATCGACTCGGGCGGACCTGATCGCTCGGCGATCGAGCAACGCCTTGCTCAAGCTCGAGCCGACGCCCGGGCCCACGCCCGCGCTCACGCCCGCGCACACGCCCACGCCCGCGCCCACGCCCATGCCCGCGCTCACGCCCCGCGCCCACCCGCAAGCTCGAGCCGACGCCCACCCGCAAGCTCGAGCCGACCCTCGCGCCCACGCCCAC
>DASUHU010000013.1:0-6718 GCA_036273395.1 Candidatus Limnocylindrales bacterium | reverse complement strand
CCTGCTCGCCGGCGCCGGGCGCTCGGGCGCGATTGGCCCCGAGCTCGCGGTGGCCGCTCGACTGGGCCTCGCGATGCTCGGTTTCCAGGTGTCCATCGGTGCGCTGAACGACCTCTCGGACATCGAGCTCGATCGGGCGCGAAAGCCGGGCAAGCCCTTGCCGCGGGGCGCCGTCCAGCCGGCCGGGGCGATCATCCTGGCCGTGGCCGGCCTCGCGCTCGGCATCGGGCTGAGCGTGCCGTCGGGACCCGTCACGATCGCGGTCGGCGTCGCGGGCGCGGCACTCGGCTACGCCTACGACCTCGGGCTGTCGCGCACGCGCTGGTCGTGGCTGCCGCTCGCGGCCGCGCTCCCGCTGCTGCCCACCTACGCCTGGATCGGCGCGACCGGCGTCCTTCCGACCGACGTGATCCTCCTGATCCCGATCGGTGTCGTGGCGGGGATCGTCCTGGCCCTCGCGAACGGGATCGCGGACGAGGAGCGCGATCGGGACGCGGGAGTCGACACCGCCGTCGTCCGACTCGGGCGGGGTCGGGCCTGGATCGTCCACCTCGTCGGGCTGGCAGCGGTGATCGCCGCAGCCGCGCTCCTGGCACCGCGGCCGGCCCTCGGGTCGGGCGGCGAGGCGTGGGGCGGTGCCGTTGGCCTCGGCGCGGTCCTCGCCCTCGCGGGATTGGCCCTCGCGGCCGCTCCCGCCGCCTCGCTCCGGGAGCGTGGCTGGGAGCTGGAGTCGCTCGGGCTGGCCCTCGTCGGGGTCGCCTGGCTGGCCGGAGTTGCGGTTTCGACACCGTAGCCGGTCCGGCGATCGGGCTCTGCGTTCGGGCAACGATAAGGTACGGAAGTACGCGTAACGCCCGGCATCACCGCGTCGTTATCCTCACCGACAGCACCCGCCGGGGGACGGGGTTCGGAGGATCAAGCGTGACCAAGCACCTGCTCCGGTTCAAAGCGCCGCTCGTCGGCCTCGTCGCCGTGCTCTTCTCGGCCAGCATCGCCCTCGCCGCCCAGCCGGCCAGCCCGGGCGCGAACGGGCGTGCCACTGCCAGTCTGCACGCCGGCCAGACCGTGCCGGTCGGCAGCCCCGGCGACCAGTCGGGGAGTCCCGACGAGTCGGATGACAGCGGCGACTCGGGCGACACCAGCGGCCCGACCGACTCGGGCAACGCCTGCAACATCGACCTGACCGACTCGACGGCCGTGGCGGCTGCCGCGAACCACGGCGCCGTGGTCTGCTCGGCGGCCCACATGACGACGGTCCCCGACGGCTACGCGAACAAGGGCGCGTGGGTCTCCCACTGGGCGAAGATGAACCACGGCGCCGATGCGTCGGCAACGGGGAAGTCCCACAAGCCGAGCTCGGCTCCGAGCCACTGACCCATCCCGGCGCCGCAGGAGCGGCGCACCAAGGCAGACATGACGAAGCCGGCGCCCTGGGCGCCGGCTTCGTGATTCAGGATCAGCTCAGGCGGATGATCAGCCGCCCTCGCTCCGGATGATCGCGATGGCGTTCTCGAGGCGGAGCTTCGCGATCGTGAGGTACTTCGCGAGATTGGCCCGGTCGATCGAGCCGATCGCCCCGACGACGTCCGGGCTCCGGAGGACGTCGACCATCGCGTCGACCGCCTCGGCGAGCTGCTGCTTTGCCGACACGAGCGAGTCGTCGCCGATCGGCACGGCCTCGGGCCGCCGCCGCCCGGTCCAGGCGGCCTCGGCCTCGTCGCGAACCTCGCCGTCGACGGACTCGAGGTCGGGGGAGGGGAGGCCCTCGCCGTCGACGTCGGTCCTCGCGTCGCCGGTTCGGCGGCTTCGCCGGCCCTCGATGCGATCCCGCAGCTTGATGAGGGTCAGCTCGCCGCGAGCGACCTGCGCGGCGAGCCGCTTGCGCTTCTTCGGGTCGTCAACCTTGAGCAGCTCGTACGCGTGGGAGAGGGTGTCTTTGCGCAAGGACACCAGCTCTCGGATCTCATCGGGTGCGTCGGCGAGCCGGAGCCGATTCTCCAGGTAGCCCTTGTCCTTGCCGAGCTTCTGGGCGAGCTTTCGAACCGAGTAACCGTGGTCGCGGACCATGCGGTCGTACATCGACGCTTCGTCCAGCGGCGAGAGGTCCTCGCGCTGGAGGTTCTCGATGATCGAGATTTCGAGGGCCGTCTCGTCGTCGATCTCCTCGACGAGCGCTGGGATCGTTGCGAGGCCGGCACGTTGCGATGCCCGCCAGCGGCGCTCGCCGGCAATGAGCTGATAGGTCCCTTCCTCGAGCTGCCGCACCAGGATCGGCTGCAGGACGCCGTGCTCGCGAATCGAGGCCGCGAGCTCGTCGAGCGTCGACTCGTCGAAGACGAGCCGGGGCTGCTCGGGGTTGGGCTCGATCTGCGTCACCGGAATGTTGCGCACGCCGCCGTGCGCCCGGCCGTGGCGATCGTTGGAGAGCAGGCTGACGATCGCGGGCGAGAGCTCGCGCTCCTCCGAGAGGCGGCGCGCGGCCGCCGCGCGGAAATCAGTTCTGGCCAAGTTCGACCACCTCCCGCGCGAGCTCGCGATACGTCCGCGCCGCGTCGGTCTGGCCCGCGTACACCGTGATCGGCCGGCCGACGAGCGGCGCCTCGCCAAGCTTCACGGTGTTGCGGATGATCGAGCTGAAGACGTGATGGTCTCCGACGACCTTCAGCTCGTCGAGCATGTCCCTGGCGAGGTTGGTCCGGCCGTCGTAGAAGGTCGGCAGCAGGCCGAGGATCCGGAGGCGGCGATTGAGCTTGAGCCGGATCGTGTTGATGACCTTGACGAGGTTGGTCAGGCCCTTCATCGCGTAGTACTGCGTCTGGACCGGGATGATGACGCCATCCGCGGCGACGAGGCCATTGACGGTGAGCAGGCCGAGGTTCGGCGGACAATCGATCAGCGCGTAGTCGTAGCGCTTGCGGAGCTTGCCGTCGAGCGCATCGCGCAGGAGCGACTCGCGACCGAGCATCGTGAACAGCTCGCCCTCGGTCGCGGCCAGGTCGATGTGGGCTGGCGCGATGTCGATGCCGGTGGTCTCGGTCGAGCGGATGATGTCGTCGATGGTCGCTCGACCAACGAGGACATCGGCCATCGATTGCTCGACCGTGTTGAGGTTGATGCCGAGGCCCGCGGTGAGGTTGGCCTGCGGGTCCATGTCGATGCAGAGGACGCGGAGGCCCTCCTCGGCGAGCGCACCGGCGAGGTTGATCGCGGTCGTCGTCTTGCCGACACCGCCCTTCTGATTCGCGATGGCGATGACGTTCGTCACCGGGGCCTCACCTCGCTACGGTTTCGACGACCTTGTTGCCGCCACGCATGTCGTGACGCCGGAGTAACAGGGGAGTGGCTGGACGGGACGCACCGTGTCGTGAATCCGGGGTCTCCTCGGGCCGATCGTAGCGCAGGAACCGTGTGCGGCGGCGTACGACTTATCCACAGCTTCGCCCACTTGTGCACCGATCTGTGGATTTGTCGGACAGCGCGGGCAGCCGGTTGGGGACGACTAGAATGCCGCCCACGTCTCCCGGCACGCGTGTCCTTGCGCAAAGACACGCCCGGCGAAATCACTGAGGGAGGGTCCGTGGCCACCAATCAGGAGCGGCTCGATCGCTTGGCAGCGATGCGATCCGAAGCGCTCGTCGGCGGGGGGCCTGCGCGAATCGAGCGCCAGCACGCGGCAGGAAAGCTGACAGCGCGCGAGCGCCTCGACCTGCTCCTCGACCCGGACTCGTTCGTCGAGCTCGATGCCTTCGTCACCCATCGCTCGAACGACTTCGGGCTCGGCTCGCAGCGGTTCCTCGGCGACGGTGTCGTCACTGGGCACGGGCTGATCGATGGTCGCCTGGTGTTCGTCTTCAGCCAGGACTTCACGGTCTTCGGCGGCTCGCTGTCCGAGGCCTACGCCGAGAAGATCTGCAAGGTCATGGACCTCGCGATGAAGGTCGGCGCCCCGATCATCGGCCTCAACGATTCCGGCGGCGCGCGAATCCAGGAAGGCGTGGTCTCGCTGGGCGGCTACGCCGACATCTTCCTGCGCAACGTCCTGGCGTCCGGCGTCGTGCCGCAGATCAGTGTCGTCCTGGGACCGTGCGCCGGCGGGGCCGTGTATTCGCCAGCGATCACGGATTTCACGATCATGGTCGAGGGGACGAGCTACATGTTCGTCACCGGCCCGAACGTCGTCCGCGCCGTGACCCACGAGGAGATCGACGCCGAGTCGCTCGGCGGCGCGATCGTCCATACCACGACGTCCGGCGTCGCGCACCTGGCCGCGCACGACGAGGCCGAGGCGCTCGACGCGGTCCGGCGCATCCTCGGCCACCTGCCCCAGAACAATCTGGAGTCGCCGATGGCGGTTGCCCCATCGGATCCCTCCGATCGGATGGACCCGGAGCTGGACTCGGTCGTGCCCGACGATCCGCAGCGGCCGTACGACATGCATGACGTGATCCGGCGCGTCGTCGACGACGAAGCCTTCCTCGAGATCCAACCCGGCTGGGCGCAGAACATCCTCATCGGGTTCGCGCGGCTCGCGGGCCGGAGCATCGGCATCGTGGCGCAGCAACCAGCGATCCTCGCCGGCGCGCTCGACATCGGGGCGTCAACGAAGGCCGCCCGATTCGTCCGGACCTGCGACGCGTTCAATGTGCCGCTGCTCACCCTGGTCGACGTACCCGGGTTCCTGCCGGGCGTCGGGCAGGAGCACGGCGGCATCATCAAGCACGGCGCGAAGCTGCTCTACGCGTACTGCGAGGCCACCGTGCCGAAGGTGACGGTCATCACCCGCAAGGCCTACGGCGGTGCGTACGACGTCATGAGCAGCAAGCACATCCGCGGCGACATGAACTTCGCCTGGCCGACCGCGGAGATCGCGGTCATGGGCGCGGAAGGCGCGGTGAACATCATCTTCAAGGACGCGATTACCGGGGCCCACGACGAGGCCGGGGAACGAGCCAGGCTGGTTCGCGAGTACGAGGCCCAGTTCGCGAATCCGTACGTTGCCGCGGCCCGCGGCTATGTCGACGATGTGATCCGCCCGAGCGAGACGAGACCTCGCCTGGTCAAGGCCTTCGAGATGCTGGCCGACAAGCAGGACGTCAACCCGCGCAAGAAGCATGGCAACATCCCGCTCTAGCCGGGGAGCCTCGGCGTCTTTGCGCAAAGACGCCGAGGGCCGACCGTTCGAGCGGGTCCTGATCGCCAACCGCGGCGAGATCGCCCTGCGAATCATCCGGGCCTGCCGGGAGCTGGGGATCGAGGCGGTCGCCGTCTACAGCGACGCGGACCGCACTGCCCCCCACGTCCGAGCCGCGGACATCGCCGTTCGACTGGGACCCGCGGCTCCCGGCGAGAGCTACCTGCGAATCGACGCGGTCGTCGACGCGGCCGTCACCACGGGAGCCAAGGCCGTGCACCCCGGATATGGCTTCCTCGCCGAGCGAGCCGCGTTCGCCCGGGCCGTCGAATCCGCCGGCTTGACGTTCGTCGGACCGTCGGCCGATGCCATCGACGCCCTCGGCGACAAGCTCCACGCGAGGCGCCTCGCCCGGCAGGTTGGTGTCCCGGTCGTGCCGGGCACGCTCGAGCCGGCGCCCGTCGACCGGCCCGATGCGGTGGAGGCCATCGTCGAGGAAGCCCGGTCCGTTGGTGTCCCGTTGCTGGTGAAAGCCGCCGCGGGCGGTGGGGGACGCGGGATGCGTCGCGTCACGGATCTGCGGGACCTTCCAGCCGCGCTCGCCTCGGGATCCCACGAGGCCCTGTCCGCGTTCGGTGACGGGTCGGTCTACCTGGAGCGGGAGATCCGGCCGGCCCGGCACATTGAAGTGCAGCTCCTGGGAGACGCGACCGGCCACGTCGTCGCGCTCGGGGAGCGCGACTGCTCGCTCCAGCGGCGCCACCAGAAGCTCGTCGAGGAGGCTCCGGCCCCGGGCCTGGCCCGGGAGGAGCGGCGCCGCCTGCACGAGCTCGCGGTTCGGCTGGCGGGTGCGGCCGGCCTTCGGAACGCCGCCACGGCCGAGTTCCTCCGCGACCCCGACGGCTCGTTCTACTTCCTGGAGGTCAACACCCGGCTGCAGGTCGAGCACGGGGTGACCGAGCTCGTGAGCGGCGTGGACATCGTCCGCGAGCAGCTCTGGATCGCGGCCGGCGCGCCGCTGTCCGATCGCGTCCTGGAGGCCGCGGCGGCCGCGGCCGAGCCGAGGAGCCATGCCATCGAGGTCCGGCTTTCGGCCGAGGACCCGGGCAGCGACTTCGGGCCGACGCCCGGGCGGATCACGGCCTGGACGATGCCGAGCGGGCCGGGCGTTCGCGTGGACGCGGGGGTCGAAGCCGGCTCGGTCGTGCCCGCCGAGTACGACAACCTCATCGCCAAGGTCATGGTGCACGCCGCGGATCGGGAGGCCGCGATCGACCGGCTGCGGCGGGCTCTCGACGAAGCCGAGATCGGCGGGATCCAGACGACCCTGCCGTTCGATCGGTTCGTCGCCCGTCATCCCGGCTTCCGGGCCGCCCGGCTCTCCACGGACTGGGTGTCGGAGGAGTGGGACGGCCCATCGCGACGAGCCGAGGCGGCCGCCCGCGCGATGGTCGAGGCCGGCCGGGCGGCCGGAAGCGCGCCCCCGGGGAGAACCGCGCCCGTGGGGAATGGAGCCACGCCGACTCCGGGCGGTCCGCCGACGGCAGGTCCGGGGAGCCGGGACGGCCTCGACGCCACGACCGGGCC
>DASUHU010000012.1:0-2858 GCA_036273395.1 Candidatus Limnocylindrales bacterium | reverse complement strand
CGACGACGTCGACCTCGACGCGCTGCCGATCCAGCGCTGCTGGCCCGGCGACCCGGCGCCCTTCATCACGCTCCCGGCGGTCATCACGCGCGACCCGCGCACCGGGACGCGCAACGTCGGCATGTACCGGATGCAGGTCGTCGACCGGAACACGACGTTCATGCACTGGCAGATCCACAAGGACGGCCGGGCCGACTACCTCGCGACCGACGGGCGCATCGAGGTGGCGGTCGCGCTCGGGCTCGACCCGATCACCGCCTACTACGCCTCGGCGCCGCTTCCGAAGCACTTCGACGAGCTGATGCTCGCGGGCTTCCTGCGCGGCGAGCCGGTCGAGCTCGTCAAGGGCGTCACCGTCGACCTCGAGGTGCCGGCGAACGCGGAGATCGTCCTCGAGGGCTACGTGCAGAAGGACGACCTCGCCGACGAGGGGCCGTTCGGCGACCACACCGGCTACTACACGGCCGTCGAGCCGTTCCCGGTCTTCCACGTGACGGCCGTGACGATGCGGCGCGACGCGATCTACCCGTCCATCGTCGTCGGCCGGCCGCCGCAGGAGGACGCGTGGCTCGGCAAGGCGACCGAGCGGATCTTCCTCCCCGCGGTGCGGATGACCGTGCCCGAGATCGTCGACTACGACCTGCCGGTGGCGGGCGCCTTCCACAACTGCGCCATCGTCTCGATCCGCAAGGCCTTCCCGGGCCATGCCCAGAAGGTGATGCACGCGATCTGGGGGCTTGGGATGCTCTCGCTGACGAAGGCGGTCGTCGTCGTCGACGAGGACGTGGACGTGCACGACTACGCCGAGGTCTTCTTCACCGTGGGCGCGAACGTCGACCCGAAGCGCGACGTCCTGCTCACCGAGGGGCCGCTCGACCACCTCGACCACGCGCCGACGCTCCAGTTCTACGGCGGCAAGATCGGGATCGACGCGACGCGCAAGGGGCCGGCGGAGGGCACGCGGCCCTGGCCCGAGGAGATCCGGATGACGGACGAGGTGAAGGCGCTCGTCGACCGCCGCTGGGCGGAGTACGGGATCGAGCCCGGCGGGCCTGCACGGGACGGTGAGACCCGTCATATTTCCCGCCCGTTGCGTCGTTTGTTACGTCTTTGACACGTGCCACAAAGGAGCGGTTGAATGCCCATAGCGACCGGAGGAGAGGCGTAACAAAGTGGAACCCGTGAACGGGGACGACAGGCCGCATCTCCCGCCCCCGAGCCTCTGGCCCGTCGGCTTCGCGGTCGGCATCGCGTGTGTGCTCGTCGGCCTCGTCGTCGACCCGATCGTCGTCATCCCGATCGGCGTCGCGATCGTCCTCGTCTTCGGCTTCCTCTGGGCCCGCGACGCGACGAAGGGCTACCGCGAGCCGGTGCCCGACCTCGAGCCGGAGGTGCGACGACCCGGCAGGCCGGCTCCTCCGCTCCCCGCCAACGTCGGCGAGGCGGCCATGCCGGGGCCCGACCCTGGCGAGCGCTTCCCGCGCAGCAAGTTTCTCGAGTTCTCGACGCTCGGCCTCGGCGGCGTGATCGGCGGCATCGTGACCATCCCGATCCTCGGGCCGATGGTCGCGAACCCGTTCCGGCGCGAGAAGCACGGCAAGCTCGACCTCGGCCCGCTCTCCGCTTTCCCGTCCGGCCAGTGGGTGATCGCGACGTTCATGACCGATCCGGCCGAGGGCGAGGTCACGCGCCGCACCGCGTACATCCGCAACAACGGCGATTCGGGCGGGGGCCCGAGCTTCACGATCATCTCCAACCGCTGCGCCCATCTCGGCTGTCCCGTGCAGCCGAACGGCCCCGTCTTCGACAACAAGAAGAAGGTCGAGCACTCGAAGGGCGCCGGCGACGTGACGCTGATCCCGATGCTCCCTGCCGGCGGCTTCGGCTGCCCGTGCCACGGCGGCCAGTACGACCCGGAGGGCAACCGCACCGCGGGGCCGCCGGTGCGCGCGCTCGACCGCTACGACTACTCGATCATCGGCGGCCACCTCGTGCTCGGGAGCACCTTCAGCGTCGCGAAGGTCGACGGCACGGGCGCGCAGGCGAAGATCCACCGCTACGGCCTCGCCAACCCCGGGAACCACGTGGACGGCCCCGAGGCCTGGCTCTATCCCTTGCAGCCGCCGCACTGATGGCCCGCTCGCGCAAATCCGCCCGCCGGCAACGAATGGAGGCGGCGATCAACTATCCGATCGAGTGGCTGGAGGAGCGCTCCGGCCTGGTCGGCGGGATCAAATACTTCCTCTTCCGCAAGGTCCCGGCGGACACGAACTGGATGCAGACCCTCGGGTCGGCGACGCTCACCGCCTTCATCGTCCAGGCGGTCACGGGCGTGATCCTCGCGATGTACTACAAGCCCGACCCGAACTCGGCGTACGAGTCGGTGCAGCACATCACGAACGACGTCTGGCTCGGCTGGCTCGTCCGCGGCATGCACCGCTGGGGGGCGAGCGTCTTCATCATCCTGATGTTCCTCCACCTGGCGCGCGTGTTCCTGTTCGGCGCGTACAAGTACCCACGCGAGCTGAACTGGATCGTCGGCGTGTTCCTGCTCGCGCTCGGGATGCTCGAGGGCTTCACGGGCTACCTGCTGCCGTGGGACCAGACCGCCTACTGGGCGACGGTGGTCGGGATCAACATCAACGGGACGGCGCCGTTCCTCGGCCCGTTCCTGGCGCAGTTCCTGCGCGGCGGCGCCGAGATCGGGCCCGAGACGCTCGCGCGCTTCTACTCCATCCACATGCTGCTGCTCCCGGGCGCGATCATCGGCCTGATCGGCCTGCACCTCTACCTGGTGGTCCGCCTCGGCGTCACGTCGCCGCCGTGGTCGAAGGAGGCCGCCGGGGCCGAGCGTGACG
>DASUHU010000011.1:0-4714 GCA_036273395.1 Candidatus Limnocylindrales bacterium | reverse complement strand
CCGCGAGCTCCTCGGCCTGCTCCAGGCTGGCCAGGAGGACCGCGATCGCCCGGTCCGCCGCCCGGCCCTTGACCTCGAACAGGCGCTCGATCGCTCCCGGAACGTCCGGCGCGGCGGCCAGGCCGTAGACCGTGTCCGTCGGGAGGGCAACGACGCCGCCGCGCCGGAGGACCCGGATCGCCTCCTCCCGGGCGGCCACGCCATCGGCGGTCACGACAGCGCTCATGCGGGGTGGATCACCCGCGCGACGCGCGGCTGCCCGCCGAGGTCGAGCTCGACCTCGCAGGACCAGCCGGGCAGCCGCCGCCGGACCTCGGCCACGATCGCCTCACCCTGGTCGCCGCCGATCTCCAGGAGCGCCACGCCTGCGGCGACGAGCGCCGACGGCAGGGCGTCGAGCAGCCGCCCGATGACCTCGAGCCCATCCCCGCCGCCGTCGAGCGCGACCGCGGGCTCGAAGGTCGTCGCCCGCGGCAGGTCCGGCATCGCGTCGCTCCGAACGTAGGGCAGGTTCGCGAGGACGAGATCGAACGGGCCGACCCCGGCGGGCAGCAGGTCCCCGACCGAGAAGTCGATCCGGTCGGCCACGGCGTGGACGACAGCGTTCTCGCGAGCGAGCCCGATCGCGTCGGCGGAGACATCGGTCGCGAGGAGCCTGACCTCGTCGAGCATGCCCCGTCGACGGAGCGCCGCCGCGAGGGCGACGACGACCGCTCCGGAGCCCGTCCCCACGTCCGCGACCTCGAGTCGCGCGGCGTCGGGTCCGCGGGGCGCGGCAACGAGCCGGTCGGCGATCTCGCGCTCCGCCAGCTCCACCAGTCGCTCGGTCTCGGGGCGCGGGATGAGCGCGCGCGGGTCGACGACGAGCGCCAGGCCGTAGAACTCCTTGAGCCCTCGGATGTAGGCCACGGGTTCGCCGCCGGCGCGGCGCTCCAGCCCGGCACGATAGGCCGTGGCCTGGCGATCGCCGACCGGAGCGTCCGGATGGGCGATCAGGGCCGTTCGATCGAGCCCGATCGCGTGGCCCAGGAGCAGCTCCGCGTCGAGCCGCGGCGACTCCGAGCCGGAGGCCCGCAGACGCTCGAGGCCCTCGCCCAGCAGCTCGGCGACGGTGGGCACCGTCGGGTGCGGGCTCCGCTCACCCGGGGCCGTCGCGACCATCGCCGCCGGCGAGGTCCGCGAGGCGCTCGGCCTGATCGGTCGTGATGAGCGTGTCGATGAGCCGGTCGAGCTCACCATCGAGGACACGCGGGAGGTTCGAGAGATCCAGGTGGACCCGATGGTCCGTCACCCGATCCTGCGGGAAGTTGTAGGTCCGGACCTTGTCCGCCCGATCCCCCGACCCGATCATCGATCGCCGGGTGGCGGACTCCGCATCGCGTTGGCGGCGGCGCTCGGCCTCCTGCAACCGGGCCCGGAGCACGGCCAGGGCCTTGGCCTTGTTCTTGTGCTGGCTCTTCTCGTCCTGGATCTCGACCACGAGGCCCGTCGGGAGGTGGGTGATGCGGACCGCCGAGTCGGTCGTGTTCACCGACTGGCCGCCCGGCCCCGACGAGCGCTTGACCTCGATCCGGAGGTCCCGGTCCTCGTCGATCTCGATCTCCTGCTCCTCGACCTCGGGCATGACCACGACGGTCGCGGTCGAGGTGTGGATCCGCCCCGAGGACTCCGTCTCCGGAACCCGCTGGACGCGATGCGTCCCGCCCTCGAACTTGAGGCGCGAGTAGGCCCCGTCGCCGGCGACCTCGACGATCGCCTCCTTCACGCCCCCGATGCCGGTCTCGTGGAGGCTCATGACCTCGGCCTTGAAACGGTGGCGCTCGGCGTAGCGGAGGTACATCCGGAGCAGCTCCGAGGCGAACAGGGCGGCTTCCTCGCCGCCGGCGCCAGCCCGGATCTCCAGGATCACATTGCCGTCGTCGGCCGGGTCACGGGGCAGGAGCTGGACCTTCAGGTCCTCGAGCTGCCGGGCCTCGGCCGTCTCGAGCCGGCCGACCTCGTCACGGGCCATCGCCCGGAGCTCCTCGTCGGCCTCGGCCTCGCGCAGCTCCCGCGCGCCGGCCAGCTCGCGGCGGATCTCCTCGAGCGAGCGGAAGGCGGCCACCACCGGCTCGAGCCGGGCCAGCTCCCGGCCGAGGCGTCGGATCGCATCGGGGTCGGACGTGACGGCGGGATCGGCGAGCTGGACCTGGACCTGGTCGTACTGGTCCGCCAGCTCGGTCAGGCGATCATCGAGATCGGGCATCAGCAGTGCGGGATGAGGCCGATGGCGGGGATCCCGCCGTCAGGCGGCGGCCTCGGCCGCTCGGAGCTCCAGCGGGGCGCGATCGGGGCTCGCCGAACCTGGCGGTACGGACTCGCCGTCCGCGACGAGGGCCTGCTCCATCGACACGATCGCGACCTCGATCTGGTCGTCGGACGGCTGCTTCGTGGTGATCTTCTGGATGAGGATGCCGGGAGCCATCACGGCGGCGACGATCGGGTTCGAGCGGAATCTCGCGCCGAGGCGGAGCAGCTCGTAGCCGATCGCGGCGATGACCGGGATCAGGACGATCCGGCTCAGCACGGTGACGACGATGTCGTTCCGCGGGATCAGCCCGAACAGCAGGATCGAGAGGATGATCACGACCACGAGGAACTCGGTGCCGCAGCGGGGGTGCGCGGTGGGATAGCGTCGGACCGCGCCGACGGTGAGCGGGTCGCCGGCCTCCCAGGCGTGGATCGTCATGTGCTCGGCGCCGTGGTACTCGAAGACCCGCCGAATGTCCGGCGTGCCCGAGATGAATGCCAGGTACGCCAGGAAGATCGCCACGCGGGCGAGGCCCTCGATGAGGTTCTGGAGCCAGCCCGCCTCGACATTCGACGCGACGACGCTCGCGATCGCCAGGGGCAGCAGGAAGAACAGCCCGATCCCGAGGACCGCCACGATCCCGAGCATCAGCGCCACGGAGCCGGCACCGAGCTCGAGCCCCTCGCCGCTGGCCTGGATGTTCGCGCTTCGGATCAGCCAGCGGGTTCCGACCACGAGCGTCTCGTACAGGACGATGAGCCCGCGGACGAGCGGAAACCGGGCCAGCCGCCAACCATGCGGCCCGGAGTTGAGGGGCTCGGACGCCCAGACGATGTGGCCGTCGGGATGACGGAACGCCACGGCGATCGCGTCGCGACCGCGCATGAGGACGCCCTCGATGAGCGCCTGTCCCCCGTAGTTGAAGCGGGCCATCGACGGAAGTCTACGGGCCGCCGGTTCGCCCGGCCGTCACGCGGCCGATGCCGTCGTCAGCCGGCGCGGACCTGCCGCTCGAGGCGCTTCTGGAAGCGCTCGACCTGGCCGGCCGTGTCGATGATCGTCTGCTTGCCCGTGTAGAACGGGTGGCAGTTGCCGCAGACATCGACCCGCAGCTCGGGCCGCGTGGAACCGACGGTCCACTCGGTCCCGCAGGAGCCGCAATGGACCCTGGCCTGGTAGTAGGTGGGATGGGTGTCGGCCTTCATGCCGTTGCCTCCGCGGGTGCCTCCGGTTCGGCGATCACCCGAATGCGCTTCTTGTCCTTGGTCGCGTGCTCGAACTTCACGCGGCCGTCCGTCGTGGCGAACACGGTGTAGTCATGCCCGAGCCCGGCGCCGGAGCCGGCGAGGAACGTCATCCCCCGCTGGCGGACGATGATCGACCCGGCCGAGACGAGCTGGCCGTCGCCGGCCTTGACCCCGAGCCGCTGGCCGACGCTGTCGCGACCGTTCTTGGAGCTCGAGCCTGCCTTCTTGTGGGCCATCGATCAGGATTCCTTCTTCGTGCGGGGCTTGGCTTGGGCCTTCGCCGCCGGCTTCGCGGCGGCCTTGCCGCTCGCGGCCTGCGTCTTGCGCGATTCCGTCCCGGATGCCTTGGACGTGGTCGGCTTGGCTGCCTTGTCGGTCTTCGAGGCGCCGGACCTGGCCTCCGCCTTCTCCGCCCCCTTGGCGCTGCCGCGCGAGGCGCGGGCCTTCGTGGTCTCGCCCCGGGACGCCTCGTCCCCGCTCTTCGACGACGCGGGCTTCTCCGCGGCGAGCTTCTTCGCCAGCTCGGCATCGGCCGCGGCCTGGCGACGAGCGGCTTCCTCGAGCTTCGACCGATCACGCTGGCGGGCGTCCTCGGCGGCCTTCGCGTCCGCGGCGGCACTGTGGCCATCGAGGACGATGTCGCTGATCCGGAGGAGCGTCAGCTCCTGGCGATGGCCCTTCTTGACGCGTCGCCGGGCCTTCGGCCGGTACTTGAAGCTGATGACCTTGTCGCCGCGATCGCGTCCGACGACCGTCGCCGCCACGCTCGCATTCGCGACGAGGGGCCGGCCGATCGAGGCGGTCTCGCCATCGGCGACCAGCAGGACGCGCTCGATCTGCATGGCCGACCCGGCCTCGACATCGAGCAGCTCGACCTCGAGCTCGGTCCCGACCTCGACCCGATACTGCTTTCCGCCGGTCTCGATGACTGCGTACATTGAACCCCTGGGCATGGTTGGCGGTCGCGCGGCGATCGACCGCGGCCTCTCGAACATGAGAACGCGACCTCGACGATGCCGAGGCGCGAAGCGCGAGTGTACGTCTCGGGGGCTCCGAGCGTCAACGAACGTCGGGCGGGCACGGGATCAAGACCGAGGAGGGACGCGTTCGCACGGCCGGTCAGCGCAACCCATCGCGCCACATCAGCGCGAGCCCTCGCCTCCGCTGACGGTCGGGC
>DASUHU010000010.1:0-12791 GCA_036273395.1 Candidatus Limnocylindrales bacterium | reverse complement strand
GGCCGAGCAGCGCCGCGAGCCCGCCGACCGCCGCGTTGAGGCCCGTCAGCACGTCGCTCATCGCAACGCCGACCTTGAGTGGCCGCCCCTCGGGCTCGCCCGTGATCGACATCAGCCCGCTCTCGGCCTGGATCACGAAGTCGTAGCCGGGTTTCGAGGCGCCCGGCCCGATCGGTCCATAGCCGCTGATCGCCAGGTGGACGAGGCGCGGATTGCGCTCCCGTAATGCCTCGTCCCCGAACCCGAGCCGCTCGAACCCGCCGACCTTGAAGTTCTCCACGACGAGGTCGGCGGTCTCGAGCAGCCGCCACAGAATCTCGCGCCCGGCCGCCTGCCGCAGATCGAGCCGGAGGCTCCGCTTGTTGCGGTTGATCGCGAGGTAGTACGCGGCGGTCCGCGTCCCAGCGGCCTCGTCGCCGACCCACGGCGGCCCCCACGTCCGGGTCGCGTCGCCCTCGGGCGGCTCGACCTTCACCACATCGGCGCCGAGATCGGCCAGGAGCATCGTGCAGTACGGACCGGCGAGCACGGTCGAGCAGTCGACGACCCGGAGCCCGGCGAGCGGGCCCTCGAGTGGGCCTCCGAAGGATCCCTGGGCCGTCGCCGTCGTCGCGGGCTCCGGTCGTGGCGCTGTCACGACCCGATGATGCCCTAGCTCCAGGGCACCTCGGAGCGGTCGTACACCGGCGCGCCCTCGCGGACCCAGTCGACGAGGTCCCGATTCACGACGATCGCCGACGCGGGCTCGCGGACCACGTCCGGCCCGACCCGGAACTCGATCGCGGCCTCCGTCAGCGGGATCATCGACTGGCGGGAGCGGAGCGACGCCAGGGCATCCTCGCCCTGGCCGGCATGGAGGCGCCCCGACACGAGGTACCGGCCGAGCCGCAGGACGAGCGGGTGCGTCTCGGTCCGGATCCGCTGCGCGCGATCGCCCCGCGGTCCGGTGGCGTGGACGATCGCCAGCTCGTCGCGCCGCACGAGGATCTCCGAGACCACCATCGAACCGCCGTCGGGCAGGCGCTCGGCGAGCGCGTCGACGAGGACGTACTCGTCGTGGGCGTTGAGCATGTCGGACAGGCGCGCGCTGTCGAGGCGGACCCGGCCCGAGAGCCGCTCGGCGGTGGCGTAGGCGACGAAGTCGACCTCGGGCAGGCCCTCGTCGTCGAGCCCGCCGTCCGACCAGCGCGACTCGGAGCGGCCGTCCCCTGGCTGTCGCAGGACGAGCCGAATCCGCGAGCCCAGCGACCCGATCACGAGGGGGAGCATGGACGTGCCCGAGGGGTGCGTCCGTGCGACGAAGGTACCATCGAGCCCATGGCCCACACCCTGATGACCACCCACGCCCACCCCGACGACGAGACCATCGGCACCGGCGGGTTGATGGCCAAGGCCATCCGAGATGGCCATCGGGTCGTGCTCGTCACGGGCACCCGGGGCGAGATGGGCGAGATCGTCGTCAAGGACATGGACACGCCCGACAACCACCGCCGGCTCGGCGAGATTCGCGCCGGAGAGTTGGAGCGGGCCATGGGCCACCTCGGCGTCACCGAGTGGGAAAACCTCGGCTACCGCGACTCGGACATGATGGGTCGCGTCGGGAACCTCGACCCCCGGAACTTCTGGAACGCCGATCTCGACGAGGCCGCCCGGCGCGAGGTCTGGCTCATGCGCCGGTACCGGCCGGACGTGGTCACGACGTACAACGACTACGGCGGCTACGGCCACCCCGATCACATCCGGACCCACGACGTCGCGATCCGGGCATTCGATCGGGCGGGCGACGCGGCCTGGTATCCCGAGCAGCTCGCGCCCGAGCACGGCGGCACCGGACCCTCCGAGGCCGACGGCGGTCTCGCCCCGTGGCAGCCGAAGAAGCTCTACGAGCAGGCGATCCCGGCCTCGGTCCGGCACGCGATGGCCGAGCGGATGGAGCAGGTCGGCGAGTCCAGCCCCTGGTCCGAGCCGAAGGACGCCTCGCCCGAGGAGCTCGACCAGTGGCGGGCCCAGATGGCCCGGATGCTCGTGCCCGACGAGACGATCACGACCTGGATCGACGTCTCGGATGTCGTCGACCAGAAGTGGGCGGCGATCCAGGAGCACGTGACCCAGATGGCGCCGGACAGCTTCTTCCTGCGGTTCGGCAAGGACGGCTGGCGCGACTTCTGGTCGAAGGAGGCCTACATCCTCGTGAAGTCGCGCGTCGACGCGCCGGCCCCCGAGACGGACGTCTTCGCGGGGCTGTAGCCAGGATCGAACGCCACTCGCGGCCATCGATCGACCGGACAGGGTGACGCCCCGTTCGGGCGGGCGAACGGGGCGTCGGACAGGAATCGAGGTTCGTGGCGGACCCGACCGGATTCGAACCGGCGATCTCCAGCGTGACAGGCTGGCATGTTTGGCCGCTACACCACGGGTCCGCGGCGCGACGGCGAAGGATAGCAGTCAGCCGCCGGAAGCCGCGAGCGGCGTGATCGGCAGCAGCAGCGGCGGCCAGCCGAGGGTCGCATCGACCCGGCGCGCGAGCAGCACGGGCGCGCCGTCGTCACGCCCGAGGTAGGTGAGCTCGGTGCCCTCGGCTCCGAACGCCGCTTCGTCGGGCAGCGCGGTGCCGAGCGCGATGAGGAGCCTCCCGTCCGCGGTCTCGCCGAGCGAGGTGTAGGTGGCGAGCGGCGCCCAGTGGCCCACGATCGCCATCGAGGCGGCATCGAACGCCCAGATGCCCGTCGGGACGACCGTCGTCGACTCACTCGCCGGTGACGTGGTCGCCAGACCGACCCCGTAGAGGATCGAGCCATCCGGCGACCCGACGACCGGCGACTGGGTGGAATCCCATGCCGGCCGGAGCGCCTGCCAGCGAGCCAGGCCGGGGCGCACCGCCGGCACGGCCGTCTCGGCCGGCCGCTGGGCGGGATCGAGCGGACCGCCGAGCTCGCGCTCGAAGAAGCTCCGGCTGCGCACATCGAGCAGGATGAGGCGATGGCCCGTGGCGGACCAGCCGTACACGACACCGGCCGTGCCGTCGACCAGCCAGCCGATGTCCTCGCCCGGCGCGGTCGGCGAGACCTCTTCCCGACTCGACGAGCGCTTCGTGCTCTGGACGTAGATGTCGATCGCCTGGCTCGAGCGGCAGATCTGGACGTAGTCGTCGTCGGTCGCCCAGGCCTGGAGCGGGCATGGTCCCGGCGTGGAGCCGACGCGCGGATCCGGCTTCGCCGGACCGAGGCGACCGCCGCCCACGTCGAGGAGCCACGCAAGCTCGGCGCCGGGGACGAGGCTCAGGTCGTCCGTGATCTCGTTGAGCGCGACGCGCAGCGTCGTGCCGCCGGGCGTGAGGGCCAGCCGGAGCTGGACGTCGGCCAGATCGCCCACGCCCGACAGGTCGATCCCGGGGATGGTCCGTCGCTCGATGGCTCCGGATGGCGCGACGGGGATCCGCCAGAGCGAGATCACGCCGCGGCTCGCCGCTCTCGTGAAGGCTGCCCCGGGCGCGGCGGACGCGGCCGCCACGATCACCGACTGGCCGTCTGGCGCGATGACCGCGTCCATCGGCTCGGGACCGCCGGTCGCGCCGACCGGCACGGACAGGTCGCTCAGCTCCCCGCCGAAGGGATCGAAGTCGATGACCTCGATCGTCTGCGGGCCGCCCTTGTCCGCGGCGATGCAGACGCAGACCGTGCGCCCATCCGAGAGCACGAACGGCCAGGCCTGCGGCACGGGCCCGAGATCGTTGTCGACGAGGTCGTCGAACGGGTCGAGCCAGACGAGGCCGTCGCGGAGGATCGGGATCCGCTCGGGCAGCCGGGACGGGTCGAAGGCCTCGACCACGGGCGGGTACGTGACCCCGGGGGCGAGGGTCGGGATCACGGAGCGAGCGGCTGCTGGGAGGCTCGCGGCCGCGGATCCGAGCCCGGAGGCGGTCGGCGAGGCTGCGGGGCTGCCGCCCAGGCGATCCGCGAGGGTCAGCCCGCCCCAGCCGGCGAGGATCGCCGCGAGCGCGAGCGCGAGCAGCCTGGGCCCACGGCTCGGCGGCGGCGCGATCCGCGCCCGGACCTCGTAGCGATCGTCAGGCCGTTCGGCCATCCCCATCCACCCGTGGCGCTATTCTCGGTCGGATGGCCCTGATCGACCTCCGATCCGACACCGTGACGAAGCCAACCGACGCGATGCGTCGGGCGATGGCCGCGGCCGAGGTCGGCGATGACGTCTTCGGCGACGACCCAACGGTCAACGAGCTCGAGGAACGCGCGGCGGACCTGCTGGGCAAGGAGGCCGCGCTCTTCGTCGCCTCTGGCTCGATGGGCAACCTCGTGTCGCAGATGGCGCTCGTGCCGCGAGGCGGCGAGGTCATCGCCGGGACCCAGACCCATGCCGTCATGGACGAGGCCGCCAGCCACGCCGTCGTCACCGGCGCGTCGGTTCGGGTCATCGACGAGCGCCCCGACGGGACGATCGACCTGGAGAAGGTCCGCGATGCCTTCCGTGACCCGACCGACCTCCACGAGCCGATCTCCTCTTTGGTCTCGATCGAGAACAGCCACGCCCACTCCGGCGGCCAGCCAATCACGGTGGCCTATACGTCGGCGATCGCCGCGGTGGCCCACGAGCACGGCGTGCCGCTGTTCGTCGACGGCGCGCGGTTCTGGAATGCCGCGGTCGCCCTCGGCGTCACGGGTCGCGAGCTCGCGGCGCCGGCGGACATGCTCTCGTTCTGCCTCTCCAAGGGCCTCGGCTGCCCGGTCGGGAGCATCGTCGTTGGCCGGAAGGACGACGTCTGGAAGGCGCGCCGGGCTCGGAAGCTCGTGGGCGGCGGGATGCGACAGGTCGGGATTCTCGCCGCGGCCGGCCTCGTCGCGCTGCGGACCGGCCCGGACGGCATGATCGACCGGCTCGCCGAGGACCACGCAAACGCCCGCAGGCTCGCGGAGGGCCTGGCCGAGCTTCCCGGGATCCGCTCGCCCGGCGACATCGCCCAGCCTGAGCCCGGGCCGCTGGACCCGGACCGGTTCCGGACGAACTTCGTCCTGTTCAAGGTCGCGGCCGACCGGGCCGCCTTCATCGATGCCATGGCCTCCCGCGGGATCCTCGTCGTGGCCTATCCGCACGGCCAGGTCCGCGCGGTGACCCACGTGGGCGTCGAGCAGGCCGACATCGACCGGACGATCGCGGCCGCCCGCGACGTGCTCGCGGACCTCCGCGGCGGGCAGGCGCGCGAGCCCGCCGGCCAGCCGGAGCCCTCGGCCGCCGCCGCCTCGTGAGGGCCGGCCGAACCCTCGCCGGCTGATCCCCCGCTCGCCTCGTGCTGGTCATCCCGTCCATCGACGTCACGAACGGCCGCTCGCGGGTCGTGTTCTGGCCCGGCGTCTCGGCCGGCGTCGGCGCCCCGACGGACCGGCCGGAGCGGATTGCGGAGCACTTCGTCGGGCTCGGGGCGCCGCTCGTCCACGTCGTCGACTTCGATGGGGCGCGAGCGGGCCAGCCGATGAACCTCGAGGCGGTGGGTGCGATCGCCTCGCGGGTCGCGACGCCCCTCCAGCTCGCCGGCGGCGTGGACGAGGCTGATGGAATCCGGCTCGCGTTCGCCGCCGGCGCCACCCGGATCGTCGCGAGCCTGGCGCTCGCCGACGACCCGGCCGCGCTCCGCGAAAGCCTGGCAGCAGCGGGCGACTGGCTCGCGATCGGGCTCGACCCGAGGCCGGATCGGCTGGCTGCGTTCCCATGGCGACGCGGATCCGCGCCGACGCTGCGGGAGCTCGTCGACGAGCTCGCCTCGGTCGGTGTCCGGCGGATCGTCGCGTCGCACCCCGGCGATCTCGGCCTGGCACTCGGCGAGCTCGTGAGGACGGCGGGCGCGGCCGAGGTGGAGGTCCTCGTCGCCGGCGGGGCCCGCGACCTGGAGGCGGTCCGACGCGTGCGCGATGCCGGTGCGGCGGGCATCATCCTCGGCGAGGCGCTCCTGTCCGGGGCGATCGACTTCGTCGCCGCACGGGAGGCCGCCGCATGAGCCAGCGCTCGAAGCGTCCATCGGGGAACCATCCGCCCGGCCGGCGCCCCAAGGACCTCCGGCGCGGACCCGCGACGACCGGCCAGGCCAAGGGGGGTCACCAGGTCCCTCGCTCGGCGATCGGCCGATCGCGGGTCTCCCCAGCGCGAACGAGTGGCTCGTTCGATCCGCGATTCGTCGCCGGTGCCGCCGGGGTGATCGTCCTGCTCGTCGCGGCCTACATCCTCACGGGCGGTCTCGCCGGGGGCACCACGTCTCCGTCGGCCAGCCCCGCGGGCACTCCCTACGTGCCCGTCGCTCGCGCCAGCAACCCGCCGGGCTGCCCGAGCGCGCAGCCCTCGCCGGAACCGTCGGGTGTGACACCCACGATCACGATCAACACGGCGAAGGGCGTCATCGTGATCAAGGCCGACGGCTCGCCGATCGCGACGGGCAACTTCGTGGCCCTCGCCCAGTGCGGCTTCTACAACGGCCTCGTCTTCCATCGGACCGCGGCCCAGCAGGACGGCACGCCCTTCGTGATCCAGGGCGGTGACCCGAACGGTGACGGAACGGGCGGCCCGGGCTACTCCATCCAGGACGAAGTCGTCACGGGTACCTTCAAGCGGGGGACCGTGGCGATGGCCCGCTCTTCGCAGCCCAACAGCCAGGGCTCGCAGTTCTTCATCGTCCTCGACGACAGCGCCGCATCGATCCTCCAGAGCGCCAACCCCGGCTATGCCATCGTCGGCGAGGTCACGAGCGGCATGGACGTCGCGGACTCGATCTTCCAGGCCTCGAACGGCGCGGAGCTGCCCACGAACCCGATTGCCATGACCTCCGTCACGGTCTCGCCCGAGGGCGCAGCCCCATCGTCCGAGGCCGCATCCCCATCGCCCGAGGAGACACCATGACCCACGCCACGATCGCCACCGATCTCGGCACCATCGAGCTCGACCTGTTCACGACCCAGGCGCCGAAGGCCTCCCAGAACTTCATCGACCTCGCGAAGAAGGGCTTCTACGACGACGTCGTGTTCCATCGGGTCATCCCGGGCTTCGTGGCCCAGGCCGGCGACGGCGAGCACGGCAAGAAGGCCACGCTGAACGCCGGCCGCGTCGGGACGGGCGGGCCGGGCTACACGTTCGCGGATGAGCCGATCAAGACCGACTACGTCCGCGGCGCGGTCGCGATGGCGAATGCCGGCCCGAACACCAACGGCAGCCAGTTCTTCATCTGCCAGGCCGACCTGTCCGGGCGCCTCCCGAAGAACTACACGATCTTCGGGCAGGTCACGAAGGGCATGGACGTCGTCGACAAGATCGTCAACGCCCCCCGGAACGCCCGCGACCTCCCGGACGACCCGGTCGCGATGAGCTCGGTGACGATCACCGAGGACTGACGGGGCCGAGAGGGCGCGCCTCGTTCCCACCCCGAATCGCACGCCCGAACGGCCGTGTTATGGAACTGCAAGGCTCCGTGAATGGCCGCGTCCAGAGCCGTTAAGGGATTTTCACCATTCGGCGCGACAAAACCCTTGGATTTCAGGGCCCTTTCACGTAGACTTGCGGAGCACTGCGCTCGCGCAGGCTCGCTGCCCCAGCGGCAAGGTCATGGGTAGGTTGGGTCAGGGTAGTCGGTGCAGCCGACGTGATAGATGCCCTTGACGCGTGGCAGAAGCATCCGCTCCGGCGGATTCCTTCACCGGGACAGCAACGGAGCGGCTCCTTCGGGAGCCGCTCCGGTCTTTTTCCCCGCGAATCGCAACGAGCTCGCAACGAGCGCGGGACGTCCGAACCATCCGGGAGCGCGACCGGACCGGCGAGAGTCGGTCGATGACCAACGACCAGCGGCGCCCGGCCCGTCCCTCGGCCGACGATGCGCCTGCTCCCTCCGACCGCCCGGGTCAGCCCGACACCCGGGCGGAGGTCGACCCGGACGTCGCGACCCTGCTCGGCCTGCGTCCCGCGGACGCGGATGACGTGCCGGACGAGGACGAGCTCGACGACCTCGGCCAGATGACGGACACGGGGATCTACGAGGGCGAGCTGGCGTCGCGCGAGCCGGGCAGCGACCAGCCCGACGAGGAGCGCCTGGAGTCGATCCTCGAGGACGAGGCCCGAGCCGGCGAGACCGACAACCCCGACGAAGCCGCCGAGGAGGGCCTCGCCTGGGTGCCGCCCATGGATCCCCCCGTGATCGCAAGCGATGCCCCCGGCGGCGCCAGCGTGGCGGCGGGATTCGGCACGACCGCGGAGGACGAGCCATTCGATGCCGACCATCACGGCGAGCTCCTGCCGGGCGACGACGAGCGAACCGCCCGGGTCGAGGAGGCCCTCCGGGCCGATGCTCGGACCTCATCGTTCGCGGACCAGCTCGTGGTCGATTCGGATGGCGGACTCGTTCGCCTCGAGGGTCGCGTGACCGAGCTCGGCGACGAAGATGCCGCGATCGAGGTCGCAGAAGAGGTCCCCGGCGTCACAGAGGTGACCAGCGAGATCGTCGTCGAGGCGCTGGAGGGCAGCGAGCCCGGCTGAACTCGCGCCGAATCTCGCTCCCGCACCGCGCGACTGATTCGCGCGGGCACTCCGGCGGCATCTATGGAACATGGAAGCCGTCATGGACCCCGACGCGCTCACGACCGTCGTCTCGCGCGCCGCCTCCGGTGACGAGATCGCGTTCGCCCGATTGGTCGCGGCCAACCACGACGACATGACCCGGGTCGCCTATGTCATCTCCGGTGACGCGGACCTGGCCCAGGAAGCCGTCCAGGCGGCCTGGCCGAAGATCTGGCGGAAGGTCGGGTCCGTTCGGGACCCGGAGCGGATCAAGCCGTGGCTCATCTCGGTCGCGGCAAACGAAGCGAAGCAGCTCGCCCGGAGCCGCGGCCGACGCTGGGTCCGCGAGGTCCAGGTCCAGACGGACGCTGCGGCGTCGCGGGCGGGCGTGGGCGATCCGGGGGATCGCGCCGGAGAGATCGACCTCGCCAATGCCCTCGCCGGTTTCGACCCGACCGACCGCACGATCCTCGCGCTCCGCTACGTCGCGGGATTCACCTCGCTCGAGATCGGTGACGCGATCGGCATGACCTCGGGAGGCGTTCGGGCCCGAACGGCCCGCCTCCTCGATCGACTTCGAAGGGAGCTCCACGAATGACTCGCCCCGGATCGGACGACGAGCTCGACGCGTTCGAGCAGCGGTTCGCCGCGCGAGTGCAGCGGCATGCCAACCACGGCGTCCGACCGTTCGACGCGGCCGAGATCGCGCGGGCGGCCGCGGCCCAGCGCGCACGGGGCGGCGCCTGGGGTTCGTGGCTTCCGCGGCTCGGCTGGCTCGCGGGCGCGGCAACCCTCGCGGTCGTCGCCTTCGGCGGCGGCATGCTCGCCGCGAACGCCGGCCTCTTCGGGACCGCCTCGGTCGGCGCCCCGCCCAGCCTGGTCGCCACGCTCCCGAGCCCGCAGCCGTCGATCCCTGTCGCGACCCTCGCCCCGACTCGCAGCGAAGCTCCGACCGTCGCGCCGACCGCGGAGCCCATCACCGCGTGTACGAGTCAGGCCCTCTCGGGCCGGGTGACCGCCTGGTCTGGTGCCGCGGGCTCGCGCGTCGCGAGCGTGACGCTCACGAACACCGGCTCGGCGACGTGCCGGCTCCGGAGCATGGATCGCCCGGAGCTCGTCGACGGGACGGGCCGCGTCCTCATCGAGGGCGCCGCTCCGACCGGGACCGCCACGCTCCTCCTCGACGCGGGCGCGTCCGTCCACACACAGGCCGAGGCCGCGAACTACTGCGGGCCCGATCCGGTCGCGCCGGTGAGCGTGGCGTTCGTGCTCAGCGGCGGCGATCGGGTCGTCGCGGCGCCTCGATCGTCGAGCGACACATTCGGCGTGCCGCCGTGCCTCGGCAGCCCGGCGCCCGCGACCATGACGATGCACCCGTGGGCGCCCTGAGGGAGGTGGCCCTCCTCGCCCACCGAAACGGCCCCGGCAGATTGCCGGGGCCGTTTCCTCGTTCTGGTCCCTCGACCGGGTAGGATTGCCGCCTCGCGCGCCTGTAGCTCAGTGGATAGAGCGTCGGCCTCCGGAGCCGAAGGTCGCAGGTTCGAATCCTGTCGGGCGCGCCAAAGCAACCTTGATGGGCAGCGCAAGCGCGAGGCCGTGGGCGTAGGCCGACGGCGTGAGTCTCACCGACACGATCTTCCTCCCTGTGACGACGATCTGGTCGTAGATGGCGTGGAGCACGTCCGCCTTCGCCTCGGGGACGTCAGCCTCGATCCACGTGGCTGACAACGCGCGGAGCCACTCGATCGCCCGGTCCGCGACGACCCGCTCGCCCCTGGTCCGCTCGACGTCGTCCTTGGCCTCGCGCAGCTCGCGGAGGCGCTCGAGGTAGACGGCGTCCTCCAGGTGGCCCGCAGCGTGCTGCAGGGCGAGCTCGCGGATCTGCCGGTCGATTCGGGCCTTGTCGAGCCCTATCGGGCGCGGCGCACCGCCGAGGGCCGCGACCACGGTCCCGATCGTGTCGGCGTCGAGGTCGATCCCGGCGACCTGCCCGAGGATCGGATCCTCCCACGTCTCGTCGCCGTACCTCGCCTTCTCGCCCCACGCCTCGCATGGCTGCGGGTGGAGCTTCCGATGGCGACCGTCGGCAAACGTCCCGTCGCTCTTCAAGCGCCGGCCACAGGTGCAGAAGAGGAGCCCGCCGAGCAGGTCGACCCGGGCCCAGCGGTGCGTCCCTCCGCCCTGGGTCCTGGAGCGCCGAACCTCCTCGACCCGCGCCCATACCGCGTCCGCATTCGCGATGTCGTCCGTTCGTCATGGCGCGGAGACGCCGTCGTCCACGATCCGACCGCGGGCGAAGTCAGCGTCCCGACGGTCGAGTGCCCTAGTTGGCTGGCGACTGGATCGGCAGGGCATCCCGGTACCCCGTCGCGATGAGAATCGGCGTCTGATTGACGATTACGACGACGGCTCGGTTGAAAAGAGGCTCCGGGCTTCCCGACTGAGGCGGCTCCGGGCCCTTTCCAATCCCGCCGTCGATGTAGCAGAGCGTTGCCGATGAGCTGGACTCGAATCCCGACAGCTGCGGGTTGTCGCCGACAACTACCACCTGCCGAATGTGGTCAATCGTCGAAGCGAAGGCTCCGACGACCTGGCCATCCGCGACCATCTCCCTTGCCGCAGCGGCGCACGCCGATTGCGCTCCGGACTCGGTTCTTGTCGAGGTAACGAATGACGCAATCGGCGGGATCGCCACGGCGATGGCAAGTAATAGGGCTGCAGTCACGAGGATCACCCTAGCGGACGATCGACGCGAGTCATGATCACCTCTCGCGGGAACGCGGAAGTCTGCTTGAGCACGCTGGAGCTCGACGGCGAGGTAGTCACGCACGCGGCCTTCGATCGAGGAATCGGACGAATGCTCAGCCATCTCGAAGCACCTCCCGAAGCCGACTGAGTCCCAGTTTCAGCTGGCTCTTGACGGTGTTCTCGCTGACACCCATGGTCGCGGCCGTCTCCGGGACGGACAGACTCGCGAGGTAGTGAAGGACGATTGCCGCCCTCGTCCGGCGCGGTAACGACCTGAGAGCATCGCGCATTTGTACGTGCTCCACGACATCCAGACCTGGAGAGGCCAGCTCCTGCACGTGGCCATCGAGGCTCGTGAGTCGCCTCAACCGGCGACCAACACGGAACGCCTCACGAGTCTCGATTCGCAGTAGCCAGGACCGCAGGGCGCGGGCATCGCGCAGTGAGCCACCATGCTTTAGGGCCAACTCGAAGGTGCTTTGCACGAGATCTTCTGCCTCGTCGTTGTCCCCCGTAACCATCCGTGCCACGGCGAGGAGCATCGGGCCGTGTTCGGCCAGAGCCTCGACGGCCATACCTGCGCCATCGGTAGCTCGTTCTCCTGGTATCGGCACCGGGCACCCTCCGTCCGAGGCGGTCCCTCGTGTGAGGTAAAGAGGGCCTGCAGACCTAATTCGGGTGATTGTGTCCGAGCCTCTGCCCGGATTGGGTGCTCAGGCCTCCACACCGTGTGAAGGGAGGCATGAGCACCCTGCGGGTTCGGATCGAACCCTGTGACTGGACTTGAACGAGCGCCAGTGAGGCCGCAGGCTCACCCTCCGCGGGTGAGAAGCCAGTCCCGGGGTGTCTCTGGGGCCATCCGCCCGGCGTAGCCGGCCGAATCCAGGGTGATTTGTCCTGCCCCGGAGACGAGAACGCGGATGGTGTCGTGCGGAGGTGTCGGCGTCCCGTCCAAGGACGGCGTTGTGGGTGTCGAGAATTGCCCGTGGTATAGACAGACGGTCCAGACACTCGCCTGGTCAATCTCTCGCAGCGGCGACGTCCACGTTAGCATCGTCGCGATCTTCGCCTCTTGCCACGCAACGATCGTGGCGACGTCGTCCGACTCAGCTCTCTCGATGGCATCGATCGGGCCGAACTGACCACTAACGGCTCCCAGCTCGGCTTTGCAGACCTGCTGCGCTGCCGCGAAAGGGTCGGTCGCCAGACTCTTGCCAGGGAGCATGACGACGGCTACCCCAAGGAGGACAAGCACAGGAACGACACGCGAAGCATTTCGTAGGCTCATGGTCTTGCCCTCAGCACGACGCAACCTGTCCGGAAATCCAGACGTCGTCGGCGTTCCAGCTTCCGCACATTGGCGGATCGTTGACTTGCTTTCCATCACGGCCGGACCAGTAGTTCCAGACACCGGACTTCTTGTACTTCAACGTGTAGTTGTCGTACCAAGCAACGCTGCAACCCGAGCAGTGACTCTCCAAGCCGACGTCAAGAGTCACTCC
>DASUHU010000009.1:0-5897 GCA_036273395.1 Candidatus Limnocylindrales bacterium | reverse complement strand
GTGCGACCAGCTCCTCCCCCGGATCGGAGATCGCGGGCGTGCCGGCATCGGTCACGAGGGCGAGATCGGCTCCACCCTCGAGATGGTCGAGGAGCTCGCGCAGGCGGCTCGCGCCGCTCCGGGCGTGGTAGCTGACGGTCTTCGTCCGGATCTCGTAGCGATCCAGGAGTCGGCGAGCGATCCGGGTGTCCTCGGCGGCGATGAGCGGCACGCTGCGGAGGACCTCGAGCGCCCGGAGGCTGACGTCGCCGAGGTTGCCGATCGGGGTGGCGACCACATAGAGCGTCCCCCCGGACGCGACGCCCCGGCGTTCCTCGGCGGTCACGTCCGCGCGGAGCCGGGCCTCCGGCGGGGATACAGGTAGTCGACGCCCGCGGTCCGCGGGCCGAGCTTCGCGACCGGCGGCATCTGGCGCTTGAACTCGGAGGCCGCGACCAGCCGGTCGACCCGCTCGACGGTGGCGCGCTCGAAGCCGCGGCGGACGACCTCGTCGATCGATCGCCGGCGATCGATCCGCCAGTACAGGATCTGGTCGAGCTCGGCGTAGCTGAACTCGCCCTCGGCCTCGTCGGTCTGATCCGGCCACAGGTCCGCGGATGGCGCCTTGGTCAGGATCGAGACCGGCACCCCGACCGCGATCGCGAGCTGCCGGACCTGGCTCTTGTAGAGGTCACCGATCGGGTTGAAGGCCGAGGCACTGTCCCCGAAGAGGGTCGTGTACCCGATCAGGCCCTCGGTCTTGTTGCCCGTGCCAACGACCAGGCCACCGAACGTCACCGATCGGTCGTACAGCACGGCCATCCGCATCCGGGCCATGAAGTTGCCGCGTCGAACCGTACTCGCCGCCGGATCCTCGGCGGCGCTCCCGAAAGCGGCGCTCCCGAAATAGCCATCGACCATCGGGCTGATGTCGATCAGCTCGGATAGGCAGCCGAGCGCCTCCACCACGGCCCGGGCATCGGTGCGAGACGCGTCGGACGAGGTCCGATACGGGAGCATGACCGCGAGCAGTCGATCCGGCCCGATCGCCTCGGCGACGAGGTATGCGACGAGCGCCGAGTCGATCCCGCCCGACAGGCCGAGCACGCACCGCTCGAAACCCGCCTGCCGGAGCTGGCTCCGGATGAAGCCGGTCGTGACCGTCCGTGCGACGTCCGTGTCGATCCACAGCTCCGGTGGCAGCTCGAACGCCGGCAGCCCGTTCGGGCCTTGGGGGATCGCGGGTGGCGTGGATCGTGCGCCGGCCGTCACGCCTCCCTGCTCCGGACCCGAGGCCCGGCCTCCCGAGCTCCGGTCGCGGGCCGCGCGGCCCCGACGCGGGGCGCAGGCTCCTCGGCCTCGCCCTCCTCGTCGCCCAGGCCCGCGCGATCGGCGATCAGTCGGCCGAGCTCGCGAGCCTGCAGCTCGAGGCGTTCGTCGCGCAGGAGCGGCAGTCCGATCCGCTCCCGCCGCACGTCCTCGAGCTCCACGTCGACCGTGTAGAGGCCCTCCTCGAACAGCGGCGCCGCGAGGAGCGGCTCGCCCGATGGCGCCAGCACCTCGGAGCCGCCCCAGAACGTGACCGACTCGTCGACCCCGACACGGTTGCAGAACACCACGAAGGACGTCGTGAGCTGGGCGTAGGCCCGCATGAGCGTCCGCCACGAAGTCGCCGTCCCGAGGCCGACCTCGTTCGTAGCCGCGAGGTCGCGCCCAGGGGACGACGAGGGGTTGATCAGGATCTGGGCGCCGTCGAGCGCGAGCGCCTGGGGCACGCCGAGGTGCCAGAAGTCCTCGCAGATCGCGAGCCCGACCCGGACCCCGAGCCTCGATGGCGAGGACCGGAGGGAGTCGCCCGCGGCGAAGAACCGCCGCTCGTCGAACAGCCCGTACGTCGGGAGGTACAGCTTCCGATGGACGTGCCGAATCTCGCCGTCCTCGAGGAGCGCGGCCGCGATGAACAGCCGGTGGTCGTCCGACTCCTCGACGAACGACGCGACCACCGAGAGCGACCGCGTGGCCGCGGCGAGGCGCGCCAGGCGCGGATCGTCGAGGCGAATCGCGACGTCGGCGGCGAGGTCCTGGAGCTGGTAGCCGGTGAGGCCGAGCTCGGGGAAGACCACGAGGTCCGCGCCGACCGCCCGAGCGTCGGCGATCACGGCCAGGTGCCGCTCGAGGTTCGCGTCGAGCTCGCCGAGCCGCGGCGCGAGCTGGGCGAGGGCGATTCGGAGGCTCATCGTCGCGCCGAGTCTAGTCCCGAGGGTCGGCGTCGAACCTGGTCGGGTGCCGCGGCTGGAGGCACCGAAGCGGCGGCTGGATGCGCCGGAGCGGCGGCCGCGGCCCGAGCGCCGGCCCTCAGGCCGGCAGGACCGAGCTCGGCGTGTTGGCCGCGGTCTCCTCGGCGTAGTGGCAGGCGACCTCGTGGCCGGCCGACATCGGTCGCAGCGCCGGATCCTCGGTCACGCACCGCTCCGGGTTGCCGAGCTTCTCGCGCAGCCAGCAGCGGGTGTGGAATCGGCAGCCGGATGGCGGCGAGATCGGCGAGGGGACATCGCCCTTGAGGATGATCCGCCGGCGCCGAGCCTCGACCCTCGGGTCCGGGATCGGAATCGCCGACAGGAGCGCAACCGAGTACGGATGGACGGGCGCGGTGTTGAGCTCCTTCGAGGACGCGACCTCGACGATCCGCCCGAGGTACATCACCGCGATCCGGTCGCTGATGTGCCGGACGACCGAGAGGTCGTGAGCGATGAACAGGTACGTCAGGCCGAGCCGGCCCTGGAGGCGCTCGAGGAGGTTGATGATCTGGGCCTGGATCGAGACGTCGAGGGCGCTGATCGGCTCGTCGGCCACGACGAGGTCGGGTTCGAGCGCGAGGGCCCGGGCCACGCCGATGCGCTGGCGCTGGCCGCCCGAGAACTCGTGGGGGTAGCGCTCGCCGTAGTCGGGGTTCAGCCCGACGAGCGAGAGCAGCTCCCGGACGCGATCCCGTCGCTCGCGGGCCGACCCGATCCCGTGGATCTCGAGCGGCTCCGCGACGGTCCCCGCCGCCGTCTGCCGCGGGTCGAGGCTCGAGTACGGGTCCTGGAAGATCATCTGCATCCGGCGCCGCATCTGCTTCAGGGCGCCGCCCTTCAGGCGGGCGACGTCGACCCCGTCGAACACGATCCGGCCGCTCGTCGCCTCGTACAGCCGGACGATCGCCCGGCCGGTCGTGCTCTTGCCGCAGCCCGACTCGCCCACGAGCCCGAGCGTCTCGCCGCGCCGGAGCGTCAGCGAGATGCCGTCCACGGCCCGGACGTCGCCGACATGCCGCTCGATGATCAGTCCCTCCCGGACCGGGAAGTAGACCTTGAGGTCCTCGACCCGGAGCAGCGCTCGGCCGTCCCCGCCGCCAAGGCCGGCGGTGCTCTCGGCGCCGGGGGCGACCGTCGCCTCAGCCACGAGCGCCTCCGTCGGTCGGATCGATCGGGAGGCCGCTCGCGCTCGGCGCGGGCGAAACGCTCGCGCTCTCGGGCCAGTCGCTGCCCACGGGCCCGCCGTCGTATGGGCCGCCGTCGGACGGGCCGCCGTCCGGGCTCTCGCCGGTCCCGTTGGACGCCCCGACCCGGGCCGACATCAGCTCGTCGAGCATGCCCGGCGGCGGCGGCGCGGGGTGGTAGCGATCCCCGAGCGGCCGGCCGGCGTCACGCTCCGCGGCCGTCGGTGGGTTGTGGCAGGCGATGCGGTGCGTCGCCGTGGCGCCGGTCGCGACGACGCGGGCGCTCGGATCCACCGGCCGGAGCTCGGGGTTGTCCGTCCAGCAGACGTCGAGCCGCCAGGCGCAGCGCGGTGCGAACGGGCAGCCGCTCGGGGCCCGGCGCATGTCCGGCGGCCGGCCCTCGATCGGGACGAGCTCCTCGCCCTCGATCGCGTCGATCCGCGGGATCGAGTGGAGCAGGCCGACGGTGTAGGGATGCGAGGGCGCCTCGAACAGCTCTGGGGTCGAGGCCGTCTCGACGATGAAGCCGGCGTACATGACGTTGATCCGCTGGGTCATCCCGGCGACCACGCCGAGATCGTGGGTGATCAGGATCAGGGCCGTTCCCTGCTCGGTCGTGAGGTTCATGAGCAGGTCCAGGACCTGGGCCTGGATCGTGACGTCCAGCGCGGTCGTCGGCTCGTCGGCGATGAGGAGCTTCGGCTCGAGGGCCAGCGCGATCGCGATCATGACGCGCTGGCGCATGCCGCCCGAGAACTGGTGCGGGAAGTCCTTGAGCCGCGATGCCGGCCTGGGGATCCCGACCATCGTCAGGAGCTCGACGGCGCGGGCCCGGGCCGCATCCTTCGTGACCTTCCGGTGGGCCCGGATCGTCTCGACCATCTGCTCCTCGATGGTCAGGACCGGGTTCAGGCTCGTCATCGGGTCCTGGAAGATCATCGCGACGTCGCGGCCCCGGATGTCGCGCATGTCGCTCTCGCTCAGCCGCGCCAGGTCCACCCCGTCGAACACGACCTTGCCGCCCTCGAGGTGACCGGCCGGGCGCGGCAGGAGCCGCATGATCGCGAGATTCGTCACACTCTTGCCGCAGCCCGACTCGCCCACGAGGCCCAGCCGCTCGCCCTCCTCGAGGTCGAAGGTCACGCCGTTGACCGCATGGATCGTGCCATCCCGCGTCCGAAACCGGACCACGAGGTCGTCGACCTGGAGGAGCGTCATCGCTTCAGGCGCGGATCGAGCGACTCTCGGAGGCCATCGCCGAGGAGGTTGAAGCCGATCGCGCTGATGACGATCGCGACGCCCGGGAAGAAGATCAGGTACGGCGCGTTCCGGAGATAGCTGGTCGAGTCGGTCAGCATCGTCCCCCACTCCGCCGTTCGCGGGTCGGCCGGGCCGAGGCCCAGGAACCCCAGGCCCGCGACGTCGATGATCGCGGTCGCCAGGGCCAGCGTGCCCGCGACCATGACCGCGGTCAGCGAGTTCGGCAGGAGGTGCCGGAACAGGATCCGGATGCGCGAGGCGCCGATCGACCGGGCCGCGACGACGTAGTCCTGCTCCCGGTTCGCGAGCAGGCTGCCCCGCAGGATCCGGGCGAAGATCGGGGCGTTCGTGGCGGCGACCGCGAGCATGATCTGGGGCAGGCCCCGTCCGAGCCAGGTCACGACGCCGATCGCGAGCAGGATCCCGGGGATCGCGAGCAGGACGTCGACGGCCCGCATCATGATGTTGTCCGTCAGGCCGCCGGCCGCGCCGGCGATGGCCCCGATCGTTCCGCCGAGGGCGAGGCCCATGAGCATCGAGCCGACGGACACGATCAGGCTGATCCGGGCGCCGTAGACGATCCGGGTCAGCTCGTCGCGGCCAAGGAGGTCGAGCCCCAGGAGGTGGCCCGGCGTCCCGGGCCCCGGCACCGCGTTGACCCGCTGCGGCACGCCCGCGAGCGGGTCGTACGGCGTCAGGAAGGGCGCAAGCAGGGCCATGAACAGGAACAGGCCGATGAACGCCAGGCCGACGAGCGCCGGGCCGTTCCGGAGCAGCCGGCGGAGCGCATCCCGCCAGATCCCGCGGCTGGCGCGCTCGGTGATGGTTCGCGGCGCCGTGGCCGCAGCAGTGGCCATCTAGGCGTACCTGATGCGGGGGTTGAGGAAGGCGTAGGCCACGTCGACCACCAGGTTCACGACCAGGAAGATCAGGGCGAAGATCGTGATGACCGACTGCACGACGATGTAGTCGTGGCCCTGGATCGCCAGGAACACCCAGCGGCCCACGCCGTCCCACGTGAAGACGGTCTCGGTGAGGACCGCGCCGGCGAGCAGGCCCCCGACCTGGAGCCCGATGACGGTCACGACCGGCAGCCAGGCGTTCCGCATGACATGGCGGCTGTCGACCCGGCGTTCCTTGAGGCCCTTGGCTCGGGCGGTCCGGACGTAGTCCTCGT
>DASUHU010000008.1:0-4035 GCA_036273395.1 Candidatus Limnocylindrales bacterium | reverse complement strand
CGGCCGTGTCGCGGCTCGCGCCGGCAGGCCGCCGAGCCGTCGAGCGGCCTCGGCTAGGCTCTGGGGCGATGGCCGCGCCGACCAATACCCCTTCGCTCGTCGGGCTCGTGGCCGCCGGCACGCTCGATGCCGAGCTCGCCGCACTCGTCTGGCTGCTCGTCGAGCACGAGGTGCCGCTCGTCGTGGCGGTGCCGGCCGGCCGACTCCGGGCGGGAGAAGAGCTCGCAGGCGCGATTCGCGCCTCCGTGCGACCGGACGACGCCACCGTCGCCGCCGGCTCCGCAGCCGGCATGCCCGAGGGCGCGCCGGATCGCGCCACGGCCTGGGCGCTCGTCCACGGCCATCGCTCGACCCTCGTCCTCGAGGCGCCGTCGCTCGAAGCGCTGCGGGACCGGCTCGTGTCACCGCCCATCCGGTTGAGCGCGGAGGAGCTGACGTTCCTGGGCCTCGTGCTGGTCCTCGCACCGGCCCCCGACCGTCCGGCCGGCCCGCTGCGGGTCGCGGCCGCGCACTACGTCCGGCCGCTCGCCCGCGACGCGCACGGCCACGCCCAGCTGCTCGCTCCCGCGGTGCTCGCGACCTGGGACGGGCGAGCCGGCCGGTACGAGCACTTCGCCTGGGGCGTGCTGCCCGAGATCGCGTCGCGGTTCGGCCTTCGCGCGGGCGACCTCGAAGCGGATCTCCATCACCGCCGAGACGATCTCCGCGGGCTGGCGACCGCCGGCGTGACCGCGCTGCCGGAGGTCCAGCGTCTCGTGGCCGGGTACCGCGCCGGCTACGGGAACGGTCACGGTCACGGTTCGGGCGGCGACTGAGTCCTCGCGGCGTCCGAGTCGTCGCGGCGACTGACCGCCCCTGGGCCGCCACTGAAAGCCCGAGGGCCGAGCGGCGTCGTACGATGCCGGCATGACCGCTCCGATCGTCGCCGCCTCCGTATCCGAGCTCCTCCGGTCCCTCGACGGCATCGTCCGGCTGGAGGACGGTCGGGTCGTCGTCGATGACGAGGCGGCCCTCCGCGGCGACGGGATCCGCCACATCGCCTGGACGGCCGCCTTCGGCCAGGACGAGCCGACGGTCCAGGTCGCGCAGTGGCTGACCTGGGAGCTGGCCCAGGAGCTCGGCGCGCAGTCGGCGAGCATTCAGGAGCTGTACATGGCCCGCGCCCGGGGCGAGATCCACGGCTTCACGGTCCCGGCGATCAACATCCGGACCCAGACCTTCGACATGGCCCGGACGATCCTCGAGGTCGCCCAGCGCAACGACGTCGGCGCCGTGATCCTGGAGCTGGCCCGAAGCGAGCAGACCTACACGTTCCAGCGCCCGATCGATTACGCCACGGCCTGCCTCGCCGGCGCGATCGCCGCTGGCTGGCGCGGGCCGGTCTTCCTCCAGGGCGACCACTACCAGTTCAACGCCAAGAAGTACGCGGCCGACCCCGAGTCGATGACCGACGAGATCCGCAAGGCCTGCCGGCTGGCCGTGGACGCGGGCTACCGGAACATCGACATCGACGCCTCGACGCTCGTCGACCTGTCGAAGCCGACGGTCGACGACCAGCAGGCCGACAACAGCTATCGGACCGCGGAGCTGACGGCCCTGATCCGGAGCCTCCAGGCGGACGGCGTCACGATCAGCGTCGGGGGCGAGATCGGTGAGGTCGGCAAGGAGAACTCGAACGAGGCCGAGCTCCGGGCCTTCGTCGAGGGCTATCGCCGGGAGCTCGACTCGGTCGCCCCGGGGGCGTCGATCATCAGCAAGGTCAGCGTCCAGACGGGAACCTCGCACGGCGGCGTCGTGCTGCCGGACGGGTCGATGGCCCAGGTTGCGCTCGACTTCTCGGTCCACGAGCGACTCGGGAAGATCGCCCGTGAGGAGTACGGCATGGCCGGGACCGTCCAGCACGGCGCCTCGACGCTGCCCGACGAGCTCTTCCACCGGTTCCCAGAGGTGGAGACGGCCGAGATCCACCTCGCCACTGGCTTCCAGAACCTGCTCTACAGTCATCCGGCATTCCCGGCGGAGCTCCACGCCCAGGTCGCGGCGTGGTGCATGACCAACGCGGCCGACGAGCGAAAGCCCGGCCAGACCGACGAGCAGTTCGTCTACCTGACCCGCAAGAAGGCCCTCGGGCCGTTCAAGCGCGAGCTCTGGGACCTGCCGACGAAGGACCAGATCCTGGCCGACCAGGCGAAGAAGATCGAGTTCCTCTTCCACGAGCTCGCGGTCGACGGCTCGCGGGAGATGGTCGAGCGGTACGTCCACCCGGTGCCGTTCTCGCGCTCGACGCCCGCCGCGCTGGAGACCGCCGCCTCGCGATAGCCCGGACCTCGCGATCGGCGAGGCCGCCGAGGCTGCGAAATCAGCACGCGGGTGAGCGTCGCCGCCTGCGGGATTCGTGGTTGACCCGCGTCAACGCGGCGCTATCCTCCTGTCGCGCTCGCGGGAGGAGCGAGCGCCACGTCGGATCTCGAACCGGCGCATTCCCGGTTCCCTGGAGCGGTCGGTCTCGCGGGCCGGAAGCCTCGGCCCGTTTGCGGTAGAGGAGGAAGCCGTGTCGGGTCCCATGGAATCGTCTGCGGACGTCGCGGCGCGCGACGATGCCCACCTGCGGTCGCTCGGCATCAAGCCCGAGCTCCGGAGGACCCTCGGGTTTCTCTCGAACTTCGCCGTCGCCTTCAGCTACATCAGCGTCTCCACCGGGACGTACACCCTGATCGCCCTCGGGCTGGGCGTGGGAGGCCCGGCGTTCTTCTGGTCGTGGCCGATCGTCATCCTGGGCCAGACGTTCGTGGCCCTGAACTTCGCCGAGCTGGCGAGCCACTTTCCCGTCGCGGGCTCGATCTACCAGTGGTCGAAGCGTCTGTCGAACAAGACCCTCGGCTGGTTCACCGGCTGGTTCTACTTCTGGGCGGGGGTCGTGACGGTCACGGCGGTCGCGGGCACGGTGCCGCTCGTCATGTCCAGCATCTTCGGCTTCGCGCTCTCGGATCCAAGCCCCATTCCCGCCGTCAACAACCTGATCTTCTGGGCCATCGTCACGCTGATCTCGACGACGATCATCAACGCCTTCGGCGTCCGGCTGCTGTCGATCATCAACAACATCGGGGTTGGCGCCGAGATCCTGGGGATGCTGGTCTTCGCGGTGATCCTGCTCATCGTTGGTCGGCATCAGGATCTGTCGGTCCTGACCACCACCGCCGGCACCGAGGACACCGAGGGCTACGGGTACCTGCCCGTGTTCGCGATCGCGATGTTCATGTCGCTGTTCGTGGTGTACGGCTTCGACACCGCGGGGACGTTCGGCGAGGAGACGCTCGACGCCAGCCGCCAGGCCCCACGCGGAATCCTGTCGGCGATCTGGCTGTCCGGCGCCGTCGGAGCCGTCTTCCTCCTCGCGATCATCCTGGCGATCCCCGACCTGAAGGCGTCGTTCACCGATGCCGCGCCGATCGCGACGTCGATCAAGGCCGGTCTCGGCGACACGATGGGCACGGTCTACCTGTACGTGATCCTGGCAGCGGTCTACGTCTGCACGCTGGCCATCCAGGGCGCGACGACTCGACTCATGTTCTCGATGGGGCGCGACCGGCGAATGCCCCTGGGGGCGTTCTGGGGCAGCGTCAACTCGACCTTCAGGACACCGGCCAATGCGGCCGTCGCCGTGGGCGTGATCGCCGCCATCCCGTTCTTCCTGACCGACAGCCCGGGCCTGCTCGCCACCGGCGCGACCGGCCTCATCTATCTCAGCTACCTCATGTGCAACATCGGCGTGCTCGTCGCCCGCCAGCGTGGCTGGCCGCACAAGGGTGCGTGGTTCAATCTCGGGAGCTGGGGCACGATCATCAACGTCCTGGCCCTGATCTACGGCGGCGTCATGGTCGTGAACTTCGGGCTCTGGAAGAACTCGATCTTCGGCGGCTTCGGCACCGGCCTCCGCGATCTCACGAACCCGTCGCTGAACATCCTGACCTCGGGCGGGCACACGATCAGCTGGCTGCCCGACATCCCGTTCTTCGAGGCCACGGTCCTGCTGAT
>DASUHU010000007.1:0-2188 GCA_036273395.1 Candidatus Limnocylindrales bacterium | reverse complement strand
GCCGCGTCCGGCGGAGCCGCTCCGCTCATCCGCGCCCGCCGCCTGACCAAGCGCTTCGGGGCATTCACCGCGGTGGACGCGATCGACTTCGACGTCCAGCGCGGCGAGGCGTTCGGATTCCTCGGGCCGAACGGCGCCGGCAAGACCTCGACGATGCGGATGATCGGCTGCGTCTCGCCCGTCACCGACGGCGAGCTGCGCGTCCTCGGGCTGGACCCGGCGGTCGATGGCCCGAAGATCCGCTCCCGGATCGGGGTCGTGCCCCAGCAGGACACGCTCGACACGGAGCTGACGGTCGAGGACAACCTCGTGATCTACGGACGCTACTTCGGGCTGAAGCGGAGCGAGGCCAAGCGGCGCGCGGCGGAGCTCCTCGACTTCGTCCAGCTGACGGATCGGGCCGGCAGTCAGGTCGAACCACTGTCGGGCGGCATGAAGCGCCGACTCTCGATCGCCCGGTCGCTCATCAACCAGCCGGACTTGATGCTGCTCGACGAGCCGACCACGGGCCTCGACCCCCAGGCCCGACATCTCGTCTGGGATCGGCTCTACCGCCTGAAGCAGCGGGGCACGACGCTCGTGCTGACGACCCACTACATGGACGAGGCCGAGCAGCTCTGTGATCGGCTGGTCGTCATGGACAAGGCGAAGATCGTGGCCGAGGGCTCGCCCCGCGAGCTGATCGAGCGGTACTCGACCCGCGAAGTCACCGAGATGCGGTTCGCGCCCGGAGTCCAGGAGACCCTCGATGGCCGGCTGGACGGATTGGCAAGCCGGATCGAGTGGTTGCCGGACCGGATCCTCCTCTACGCCGACGACGGCGAGGCTGCCGTGGCCGCGGCGCACGAGCGCGGCCTGCAACCGGACACGGTCCTCGTCCGCCGATCGACCCTCGAGGACGTGTTCCTGCGGCTGACCGGCCGGAGCCTGATCGAGTGAGCGCCAGCGTCGCCGACGCCGGGCGTCCGCGGGCGCCCGTCCTCCGACCTCCCGCTCCGCCGACCGAGGGCTTCCTCGCCCGCGTGGCGAAGGCGTACGAGCACCAGTTCCTGCTCTACAAGCGGACCTGGCGGGGCTCCCTGTTCAACTCGTTCCTGTCGCCGGTGCTGTTCCTGCTGGCCATGGGCATCGGCCTCGGGACGTACGTGAACCGCGGCGGCGGCGCGGCGGCACTCGGCGTGCCGTACCTCGTGTTCCTCGCTCCTGGCCTGCTCGCGGCGACGGTCATGCAGACGGCCTCGTTCGAGGCCACGTTCCCGATCATGGGCGGCTTCGTCTGGCAGCGGCGCTACCACGCGATGCACGCCACCCCGATCGGCCCGATCGAGATCGCCCTCGGCCAGCTCGCGTGGATCGCGACGCGGATCACGCTCGTCGGCTCGATCTTCGTGCTCGTGATGGTGCCGTTCGGCGCGATCCTGTCGCCGCTCATCGTGCTGGCCATTCCCGTGGCGACGCTGACCGGGATGGCCTTCGCGACGCCGATCGCCGCGTACGCCGCGACCCAGAAGGTGATGACGAGCTTCAACTACATCTTCCGGTTCGCGATCACGCCACTGTTCCTGTTCAGCGGCGCATTCTTCCCGGTCGCGAGCCTGCCGTGGTTCCTCCAGCCCGTCGCCTGGGTCACGCCGCTGTACCACGGCGTCGCGCTCAGCCGATCGATTGCGCTCGGGACGATCGGCTCGGATCCAGTGATCGCGCTCGTGCACCTCGGCGTGCTGCTCGTCTACGCGATCGGCGGCCTCGGCCTGTGCCTCATCGCGTTCCAGCGAAGGCTGGCGACGTGACGCCCGGACGGGCCCTCGTCCCGCGTGTCATGCCCCCGATCTCGATCGGGAGTCGGCGTGCGATCCACCCCTTCGAGCGAAGCCTGTACCTCTATCGGCGGACGTGGCTCGTGCTCGCGTCCGGGTTCTTCGAGCCGCTCTTCTACCTCTTCGCGATCGGCTTTGGCATCGGCGGCCTCGTCGGGACGCTGCCCGGCCCGGACGGCCAGCCGGTCCCGTACGCGATGTTCGTGGCGCCGGCGCTGCTGGCTTCGTCGTCGATGAACGGCGCGATCTTCGAGGTCACGTTCAACGTCTACGGCAAGCTTCGCTGGGACAAGGTCTACGACGCGATGCTCGCGACGCCCCTCGCCGTCGGCGACATCGCCGTCGGTGAGATCGCGTGGGCCCTGTTCCGC
>DASUHU010000006.1:0-10066 GCA_036273395.1 Candidatus Limnocylindrales bacterium | reverse complement strand
CACCTCGACGAAGAAGGGCTCGATCACCTCGCTCCAGGCGGTCTTCGTGCCCGCCGACGACTACACCGACCCGGCCCCCGCGACGACATTCGCCCACCTCGACTCGACGATCCGCCTCGAGCGCTCGATCGCCGAGCTCGGGATCTATCCGGCCGTCGACCCGCTGACCTCGACCTCGCGGGTCCTCGATCCGAATGTCGTCGGCCAGGAGCACTACGACGTCGCCCAGGAGACGAAGCGCGTCCTGCAGCGCTACCGCGACCTCCAGGACATCATCGCGATCCTGGGGATCGACGAGCTGTCCGAGGAGGACAAGTCGACGGTGGCACGTGCCCGGCGGCTCCAGCGCTTCGCCAGCCAGCCGTTCTTCGTGGCCGAGGTCTTCACGGGTCGGCCCGGCGCGTACGTGCCGATCAAGGACACCGTCGCGTCGTTCAAGGCCATCCTCGATGGCGAGGGCGACACGATCCCCGAGCAGGCGTTCTTCCTCGCGGGCACGTTCGAGGACGTCAAGGCCAACGCCGAGAAGCTGGCCGCATGACGGCCCGTTCGCGGAAGGCGCCGCCTCGCCTGCGCTATTCCACTCCCGGTGGCGTTGCGCCGGTCCAGCCGGCTCCCGGGGCGCGGACCATGCGCATGCCGGCATATCCGAGCCCGAATCGGGCGCTGCAGGCGCCCCGCTGGCGCCGGCGCGCGGCGAAGGCCACCCCGGGTGGAGTCCGACAGGCTTGGGGCGACGGTCGGAGCGGTGCGAGCCAGGTCGCTCGTGCCGAGAACCGGGCCAGCGAGCCCGCGATGGTGGCCTAGATGCCGATCCAGCTGGAGATCGTGACGCCGGAGAAGCTGGCCTACGACGACGCCGTCGACAGCGTCGTCGTGCCCGGGGCGGATGGCGAGCTCGGGATCCTGCCGCACCACGCGCCGCTGTTCGCGACGCTCGGGATCGGCGAGCTCAAGATCAGCAAGGGCGGTGCCGAGGAGTCCTTCGCGATCGCGGGCGGGTTCGTGCAGGTGCGACCGGACAAGGTCGTGGTCATGGCCGAGACCGCCGACATGGCCTCGGACATCGACCTCGAGCGGGCCGAGGCGGCCCGACGCGCCGCCGAGCAGGCCCTGGAGACGGGCTATCACGAGGCCGCCGACCTGGCCGCGGCGCGGGCTGCGCTGCAGCGGGCGCTGCTCCGGATCCGCGTCGCCGAGCGGCGTCACCGCGAGGGTCCCCGCCATCGTCCGTAGACCGGGCGAGGAGGCGACACGAGCCGATGGCTGACGCGAGGCCGTTCCACTGGGAGTACGAGCCGCCGACGGTGCCGCGCGAGCGGTATCTCGTGACGGGTGGCCGCGCGCTCGAGGGCACGGTTCGCGTGAGCGGCGCGAAGAACGCGGCGCTGAAGATGCTCGCCGCGGCCGTGCTGACGGGGGAGCGCTGCCATCTCACCAACGTCCCCGAGATCGAGGATGTCCGGGCGATGGCCGACACGCTCCGCGACCTCGGCGTCGTGGTGGACCACCCCGAGCCGGGCGTCTACGAGATCTCGGCGGGCGACGTCGACTGGCTGTTCGTGCCGCTCGAGGCCGCGGCGAAGATGCGCGCGAGCTTCATGCTCCTGGGCCCGCTCCTGGCGCGATTCGGCGAGGTCATCATCAGCAACCCGGGCGGCGACCGGATCGGGCGCCGGCCGGTGGACCTGCACGTCGACGCGATGCGGGCCCTCGGCGCCGAGATCGAGTACCGCTACGGCTATTACTACGCCAAGGCGCCCGGCCGGCTCCGCGGCACCGAGATCCGATTCCCGTTCGTGACGGTCATGGGCACCGAGAACGCGATGCTCGCGGCCACCCTCGCCGACGGCCACACCGTCATCCGGCCGGCCGCCCAGGAGCCCGAGGTGGACGACCTCATCGCCTTCCTCCAGAAGATGGGCGCGGCGGTCGAGCGGACCTATCCCGACACGATCGAGGTCCATGGCCGCCGGCGCCTCCGCGGCGCCCAGCACCGCGTGATCCCGGATCGGATCGAGGCCGGAACGTTCGCCGTCGCCGCCGGCGTGACCGGCGGCCACGTGGTCCTCGAGAACGCCGACTGCCACACGATGGACGCCTTCATCGAGGTCCTCGGACGGACCGGGCTCGCGGTCAGCTGTGGTGAGGACCGAATGGAGATCGACGCTCGGGCGACCGGCCCAGCCGGCCTCACGCCCGTCGACATCGAGACGGGCGCCTATCCGGCCCTCGCGACGGACCTCCAGCCGCCGACGTCGGTCCTCCTGACCCGGGCGGACGGCCGCTCCCGCGTCCGCGAGACGATCTTCGAGGACCGGCTCGAGTGGATGTCCGAGCTCCGGAAGATGGGCGCGAGGATCGATCTCCGGGGTCCCCACGAGGCCTGGATCGATGGACCGGCGCGCCTCCGGGCCGCCAGCGTCGAGATCTCGGACCTGCGCGCCGGCGCGTCGCTGATCCTCGCCGCGCTGGCGGCCGAAGGCACCTCCAGCATCGGTGGCGCACACCATGTCCAGCGGGGGTATGAGAACATCGAGCGCAAGTTCCTGGACCTCGGCGCTCGGATCGAGCGCGTCCAGGAAGGGGAGCTGACCGTCACCGCATGAACATCGGCATCGATCTCGGCACGGCCAACGTCCTCGTCCACGTCGAGGGTCGGGGCATCGTCATCCAGGAGCCCTCGGTCGTGGCCGTCGACGACGACGGGCGGATCCGGGCCGTCGGCGAGGACGCCCGCGAGATGATCGGGCGGACTCCCGGCAACATCCACGCGATCCGGCCGATGAAGGACGGCGTCATCGCCGACTACATCATCACCGAGGCGATGCTCCGCCACTTCATCGACAAGGCCATGCAGGGCCGGATGCGCCTTCGGCTCACCGGTCCGCAGGTCATGATCAGCGTCCCGGCGGGCGTGACCTCGGTCGAGAAGCGCGCCGTCAAGGACGCGGCCCTCAAGGCCGGAGCCCGGGAGGCCCACCTCATCGAGGAGCCGCTCGCGGCCGCCATCGGGGCCAACGTCCCGATCGCCGGACCGTCGGGGAACATGGTCATCGACATCGGCGGCGGGACGAGCGAGATCGCGGTCATCGCCCTCGGCGGGATCGTCGTCTCGACCTCGCTCCGCGTCGGCGGCAACCGGATCGACGAGGCGATCGCCTCGTACATCCGCAAGAAGTACAACCTCATGATCGGCGAGCGAACCGCCGAGGAGGTCAAGATCGAGATCGGGACCGCCCTCCCGCTCGAGCGCGAGCTGTCGATGGAGGTCCGCGGCCGCGACCTGATCGCCGGCCTGCCGCGGACGATCCCCATCACGAGCTCCGAGGTCATGGAGGCGATCGAGCTGCCGCTCCAGCAGCTCGTGGCCGCGGTCCGCTCCGTCCTGGAGCAGACGCCGCCGGAGCTGTCCAGCGACATCATCGACAAGGGCATGGTCATGTCCGGTGGCGGAGCCCTCCTCCGGAACATCGACAAGCTCCTGACCCAGGTCACCGGCGTGCCCTGCCACGTCGCCGAGAACGCCCTCAACTGCGTCGCTCTCGGGACGGGCGAGGCCCTGAAGCACTACGACTTCTTCAAGAAGTCGCTGGTCCAGAGCTTCTAGCCGGAGCGGCGGACGCAACCCCTGCGGGGCTCGCCGGACCAGCCGGGCGACCCCGGACCCGAGGTCATGCCCGCGGCGCGCAGCTTCGTCGACCTCCACTGCCACACCGCCGCGAGCTTCGACTCGCTGGCACGCCCCGGCGCGGTCGTACGGGCGGCGGAGGCCCGTGGCCTGACCCACCTCGCGATCACGGACCACGGCACGATCGACGGCGCGCTGCGCGCCCGGGACGCGGCCCCGCGCGAGCTGACCGTCCTGGTCGGTGAGGAGATCCGGACGCTCGAGGGCGATCTGATCGCGCTGTTCCTCGATCGGGCGATCCCGAACGGCCTGCCCGCCGCCGAGGCGATCGCCGCCGTTCGGGCCCAGGGCGGGATGGTCGGCGTGCCGCATCCGTTCGATCGCTTCCGCGGCTCGATCGGGCGGACCGATGGCGGGCGGACCGGTGTCGATGCCCTCATCGAAGCCTCAGGAACGGTTGATTGGATCGAGGCGTGGAACGCGCGGATCGTCTTCGGCGACGGCAACATCCGGGCTGCGGAGCTCGCGGCCGCGCGGCGGCTCCCGGGCGTGGCCGTCTCGGACGCCCACACGACGATGGAGGTGGGCGTGGCCTCGACCGTCCTCGAGGGTGACCCGTCGACGCCGCAGGAGTTGCGTCGCGCCCTGAGCGGCACGATCGTCCTCCAGACGGGCCGCGCGTCGCTCTACACCCGCCTCGCGACCCCCGCGGCAAAGCTCATGAAGGGCGCCTGGCGGTCGGAGGGATGACGGACGTGTCGAGCGAGACGACCCCGACGGGAGCGTCGCCCATCCGCGCCCCCGAGGTCGGATCCGAGACGGGATCCGAGCCGGCCGATGTCGCCACCGGGCCGATCTCGCTGTCCAGGCGGCTCCGCCAGCCGCGGACGATCATCTCGATCGTCATCCCGGTCGCGGTCATCGTGGCCTTCGTCTACCTGAACCGCGACACGCTCGGCAAGGTCCCGGGGCTGGTCCTGGGCGCGAACCCGCTGCTCGTGGCGGCGGCATTCATCATCTTCTACTCCGGCTTCCCGCTTCGCGGCTGGAGGTGGGCGCGGCTCCTCCACGGAACCGGCATCTCGATCACCCTGCGGGACTCGGCCGAGATCATCTTCCTGGGCTGGCTCGTGAACTGCGTCGTCCCGGCCAAGCTCGGTGACGTCTACCGGGCCTACCTCCTGAAGATCAACTCGACGGCCTCACTGAGCCGGACGCTCGGGACGGTCTTCATCGAGCGGATCCTGGACCTGCTCGTGATCGCGGTCCTCGGCCTCGGCGCAGGGTTCTGGAGCTTCCGGACGGGTCTCCCGCCGTCGATCGAGGTCGTCGCGATCATCGGCGTGATCGTCGTCATCGTCCTCGCCGGCGGGCTCCTCACGCTCCGCAACTTCGGCCGCTCGATCCTGGTGCGGCTGCCCCTGCCCTCCGGCCTGGAGCATCGGATCATGGAGCTGTACGACCGCTTCGAGGAGGGCGTGTTCGGGGCGATCGGGCGGCGGGCCCTGCCGGGGCTCCTGATCGCCTCGGTCCTGATCTGGGGCACCGAGTCGATGCGGCTGTACCTCGTGGTCCAGGCGCTCGGCTTCCCGGGCGTCGACCTGGGCCTGTCCGGCGCCGTGTTCGTGGCCCTCATCGGCTCGCTGCTGACGGCCGTGCCGCTCAGCCCGGCCGGGCTCGGGATCGTCGAGGCGGGCGTCGTCGGCGTCCTGACCGCGGCCTATGGCGTGCCCCTCCCCGAGGCGACGGCGATCGCCCTGCTGGACCGGGTCATCAGCGTCTTCTCGATCATCGTCCTGGGCTCGATCGTGTACCTGCTGTCCTCGAAGCCCGCCGGCGCCCGCGCCGCCGCGAGTCGCGAGACGAGCCCCGCCGCCTGACCTCGGGGGTACCAGCGCCGACTAGGCAAGCGCTCCTCCCGTCACCGCACTCAACCGGAGCCATCGACACTCGCGCGCCTGGCTCGTGGAGTGGCCACGGGAGCGCGCGGCGTTACGAATGGGGGATATGGCGGGTGGAGGCACCACCCGACACTCCGAACATGCCGAGCCCAACGGGACGCGCGTTCAACGAGTGGCTGCGCGCGCAGCTCAAGGCCAAGAAGATGTCCCAGCGCCAGCTGGCCCAGCAGTCGGGCGTGGACCACTCCACCATCTCCCGGCTCGTCCGCGGCGATCGGATGCCATCGCTCGGGACCGCGACGAAGCTCGCCCGCGGGCTGCGCGAACTCGGCGAGGAGGACGACGGGCCGCAGTACCTCGGGCTCATGAACGGCACGATGACCCACAACCCGACGGCTCGCGTCGAATACGCGCTCCGCGCCGACGAGGCGCTGGGCGAGGCCCAGGTTCGGCAGGTCATGGAGTACTACCTCGCCGTCCGGATGCGACACGGCAACCGGCCCGCAGTGGCCTCCCCGGTCTCGAGCGCCCGGCCAACCCCGTCACCGACGCCACTCGCACGGTCGGAGCCCGCGGCGTACGTCCGAACCTCGTACACCCAGCCGGCCCTCGCCGTGGGTGGCGGACGAACCGAGGTGCCGTCGCGCGTCACCGTCCCGACGTTCCGGCGGCTCCCGGGTCGCGGCTTCTGATCCATCGCGCTCGGGGACAGGTCGGAGCGTCCTCCACGACTCCGATCACGGGGCAGGCGAAGGCCGGCGCTCGGGGCGCCGGCCTTCGCGTTTCGCCGAGCGGCTCCGGACGCCGGCCTTCGCAATTCCTTCCGGCGCTCTCGCGCATGGGCCCCGGAGGCCATCCGGGCGCTCGAGGGCGTGGGCTGCGGCAGCGATCAGGGGCCGGCCAGCTGGTAGACCGAGATCGACCAGCGTGCCCCGAGGTCGAATCGATCGCGCAGGCTCGCGCTCGACGCGCCGCCCCGGACGAGCTCCGGGAGCGCCGCATCCTCCGCCGGTCCGCCACAGGCCGCGCCGAGGACCGACACGAACAGTCGATCGCAGCCGAGCACGAGGTACCGGGCGGCAGGCGTCGGCGCGTTCGGGGCGAGCTCTCCCCGGACGGCGCTCGAGGAGGATCGCCCGAGCGCGTCGAGCATCGCCGGGCCCGCCTCGAGGGCGGCCGCGGGATCGAAGCCGAGGCCCTCGGCTGGCGCGGGTCGGAGCTCGATGCTGGTGCCGTCCTGCACGAGGGGCAGGGCCAGCGCATCGGCTGGTTCGAAGCCGGGTAGTTGCGCGACGACGACGGGACCGTCGCCCACGGTGGCGAGCACCCTCGTCCCGGCCGCCTCGGCCGCGGCGTAGCCGCCGTTCGGGTCCGGGCCGGGCTCGCGGCCGACTTCGACGATGACGGCTGCGGCGAGCAGCACGACGGCCACGATCGGGACGATCGCGACAGATCCAGCCCACGTCCCGCCGGGTTCCGTCGTTGGGAGGCGAACCTGCAAGCCCTGCCACGCCCGCTGGACCAGCGCCGCGCCGCCGAGCGCCAGCCCGACCACGACGAGCGGGTCGGCAAAGGCGTGGTAGTGGTCGTTGGGGAGACCCGGCACGACATTGCCGAGCGTCGGCGCGGCGATCGCGAGCCCCACGACCGTCCACGCGAGCGCGGCGAGGATCCAGCGTGACGCGGCGAGTCCCCGCCGTCGGAGGATCGCGCCCGTCACCAGGAGCCCGATCGTGACCGCGACGGCGAGGCTCGCGAGCACCGGCACGTCCGTCACGAGCCCGACCAGGGGCCAGCCCAGGACCCGCAGGAGGTTGACGAGGACGCGGGCGAGGAGGCCGAGGGTCGGTGCTCCCGGCGCCGCCAGGTAGCGCAGGACGGCCTGCGTCTCGCCGAAGCCGGACGTGAGCTCATGGACGATCAGCGGGACATACAGCAGCACGATCACGCCGAGGCCGCCGGCGAGGCCGCGCATCACTCGCCGCCGAGCGGCGCCCGAGCCGGCGCGGCGAAGGTCGAGCAGGAGCAGCGCGAGGATCGGGATGACGAAGAGCAGGCCCAGGACATGGAGCTGGGCGACGGCGCCGGCGCAGCCCAGCGCGAGCACCCACCATCGAGCGGCGCCGTCCTGGTGGCCCCGCCACGCCGCGCCGGCGCTCAGCGCCGCGAACAGCGGAATCGGGTTCGGGTTCCAGATGAAGGACGACTCGTCGATCGCCGCGGGGGAGAGCGCGAGGAGGAGCGCTGCGACGAGCCCGACGAGCGGGCCGCCCATGACGCGGCCCAGCCACCACGTCGCGAGGACCGCCGCGACCCCGATCAGCGCCATCTCGAACGTCACGGCGATCGGGTCCGTGCCGCTGAGCCACGCCGCCGGCGCGAGGAGGTAGAAGGTCAGCGCCCCGTGGTGGAAGTCCCCGACCGAGGCCTTGGGGCCCAGCAGGGGCACGACGCCGTCGTGCACGAACGCCCGGAGGATCAGCAGGTCGCCGGCCTGGTCGAACTCGAACCGGCCACGGGTCGCGAGATTCGGGAGGCGCAGGGCGGCCGCGAGGATGGTGACGGCTGCCAGGCCGATCGCCTCGCGGGCTCGGGGCGAGACGAGGGGCGACGCCACGGCCTCATCGTACGATGCCGTCGTGGACGCAAACCGCGATGATCGGCGCTCGGCGCTCGAGCGGCAGCACGAGCTGGAGCGCGGCATCGACCTCGCGGCCGACGACGAGCCGGTGTTCGAGGCGAAGGTCCTCCGAAGCTTCGTCTCGGGCGGCAGGCTCGTGCGCATGCCCGCCCGGCTCCGGAAGAAGGGCGTGGTCCTGCGGCACATCCTCGACGACGTCCTGCCCGACGATCTTGCGATCGAGGAGCCCGAGCTCAACGCCCGGCTCGCCCGCTGGAACCCCGATGTGGCGGCGCTCCGGCGCTACCTCGTGGACGCTGGCCTGGTGGATCGGGCCGGGATGACCTACCGGCGCTCCGCGGCGCGCCCGCCCCGGTCGGATCGCCCCGATGCGTCGGATCGCCCCGATGCGTCGGATCGCCCCGACGTGTAGGCGCCGCCGACCATCGGCTCGATGAGGCCGTAGTCGCCGGCTCGACGCCGGTACAGCACGGCGATCCGCTCGGTCTCGGCGTTCACGAACACGAAGAACGCGTGGCCGAGCTCCTCCATCCGCGCGACTGCGTCCTCCTCGAACATCGGCTCGATCGCGAACCGCTTGACCTTGACCACGCCGGCGCCCGCCGCCTCGCCATCGCCCGCGTGGCCCGGCCCGCGACGGCCCGCGTCGCTCGCGGCCTCGGCACCCGCGGTGCTCTCGCCGGCCGACGGCCCGTGGACGCGCGCCCGTGGCTTGGCCCGGAGATCGACGGCGCGCCGCTCCACCTTGTCGATCGCGTCGTCGATCGCGGCCTCGTGCGTCCCCGCCGCCGCGTGGCTGCGGACGGAGCGACCCTCGATGACGAGGGCGAGGTCCGCGAGGTGCGAGTCCGAGGTGCTCCGGTGTCCCTCCACCGACAGCTCGACGATCGCCTCGGCGTCGTCGGCGAGAAGGCGATCGAGCCGGACGAGCTTCCGCTCCGCGTACCGGCGGGTCCGATCCGGGACGTCGTAGTTCTTGCCCTTGACGATCGTCCGCACCGTGCCACCTCCCCGAGTGCATCACCGGGACGTCGGCGTCCATCGTGGCACGGGACCCGGCATCCGTCAGCCGGCGGGCCCGTCAGCGTTCACGGGCGACGGTGACAGCCGAAACGGCGCAGGCGCCTGCCTCCATCAGGGCCTCGGCGCAGCCGGCGAGGGTGGCGCCGGTCGTGACGACGTCATCCACGAGCACGATCCAGCGGTCGCGGATCGCAGGTTGGAGCTCGGGCCGGACCAGGAACGCGTGGCCGACGTTCGCCGCGCGGCTGGCACGGCCGAGGTCGAACTGGTGCGCCGTCGCATGGACCCGCTCGACGGCCGGAAGCATCGGCAGGCGGAGCCGGCGCGCCGCGACCCGCGCGAGCAGCACGGCATGGTCGTAGCCGCGCTCCCGGATCCGATCCGGCGAGGCCGGCACGGGAGCGAGAATTTCGCCGCCTGCCGAGACCCGCGCCCATCGCCCGGCGATGGCCTCGCCGAGCGGCTCCGCGAGCCGCCGCTCGCCGGTGTACTTCAGCTCGTGGATCGCCCGCCGGACGATGCCCGTGAACGGCGCGCACCATTCGAGCTGCAGCAGCGGCGCCGGGATGTCCGCGGGCAGCCCGAGCGCGACGCCGGGCGGCGCCTGGGCCCGGGCGAGGAGCCACGTCCGGCACTCCCGGCAGAGGGGCTGCCCTTCACGGCGGCAGCCCGCACAGCGCGGCGGGAGCGCGAGGTCGAGCGCGCGGCTCGCCGCCGCCATCGCGGTCCGCCCGACCGACTCGAGGAGCGTCATCGGCGGCACGATGGCGCTCGCCGCTCATCGGCCGCTTATCTGACGAAGCTACGCGACCTGCACCCGGTCCCCGACCTGGGTACCCGACCCGTCGATCGCCCCGACCGGCAACTCCA
>DASUHU010000005.1:0-3951 GCA_036273395.1 Candidatus Limnocylindrales bacterium | reverse complement strand
GGCTGTCGGACGGGAACTGCACCGCGCCCGCGCCTCGCGTCACGTAGCTCGCCTGGTCGGCGGCTGCGGTCGCGGCATCGCCGGCCGAGTCGAAGGCGTACAGCACGACGAACCGCGGCGACGCGTCGCTCGGGACCTTGACCTCGAGCACGGTCCGCGGCGCGGCGGCGAACCAGGCGTCCTCGGCCGGCCGGTAGGGCTGATCCGGGTCCGTGGCCTGAAGCCCTGCCGCGCCAAGCGCGGTGACGACCGTTCCGCGGGCCGCGTCCGTCCGGCCCGTCGCCGGCGGGGGGCTCACGCCCTCGGGCGGGTAGGTCGGGGCTCGTCCTCCGGGCGTGCCAGTCGCGCAACCGGCCACGACGACGAGCGCCAGCCCCGCGGCGAGGATCGCGGCGAACGGCTCGCGGCAGCTGAAGCCGCGAGGCGGGCGATGGCCCGGGGTCAACCCGGCGGCCACGTCATGGCGCGCCCGCCGAGCAGGTGGAAGTGGAGGTGGTCCACCGTCTGCCCGCCATCACGCCCGACATTCGTGACGATCCGGTAGCCGGCGCGGTCCATGCCCTCCGATGTGGCGATCGAGGCGGCCAGCCGGAACGCCTCGGCGAGGAGCGGGCCGTCTGCCGCGCCGAGGTCCGCGGCCGAGGGCAGGTGGTCCCGCGAGAGGATCAGGACGTGGGTCGGGGCCTGCGGCGCGATGTCCCGGATGGCGACGACGCCCTCGCCCTCGGCGACGCGGGTGGAGGGAATCTCGCCCGCGACGATCCGGCAGAAGAGGCACGCCGGGACGCGCTCGCGGGAGCTGCTGGTCACGGTTCGATTGTAGGTTCGGGCCCGCGCCGGCCCGCGAGCGCGACCCAGTCGTCCTCGGCCCAGCGTCGCTGGGTGGCAAGGCCCACCGCTTCGAACACCCCGCGGACCTCCGGCTCGCGGTCACGGAAGATCCCCGAGGCGAGCCACGTCCCACCGGGCCGAAGGGCGGCGGCGATCTCGCTCGCCAGGCGGACCAGGACCGACGCGATGAGGTTCGCGACGACGAGGTCGGCGGGCGCCTCGCCCGACGGCAGGCTGCCCAGTCGCGAGCGAATCGCGCGGGAGCGGCGATTCCGTCTCGCGTTGGCGATCGTCGCCTCGATGGCGATGGGGTCGAGGTCGAGCGCGAGGACGTCGCGAGCACCGAGCCCGACCGCGGCGATCGACAGGATCCCGGATCCGGAGCCCACGTCGACGACGTGCGCGCCCGCGAGCCGGCCGTCCTCGGCCAGCTCCTCGAGCGCCACGAGGCACAGGCGCGTCGTCGGGTGGAGCCCGGTCCCGAAGGCCATCCCCGGGTCGAGCGCGATGACGAGCTGCCCGGGGATCGCGCGGTGGCGGCGCCAGGTCGGCCGGATCACGATCCGCCGCCCGATCCGCAACACGGGGAAGTGCGCCTTCCAGGCCTCGGCCCAGTCGGCCTCGTCCACGCGCCGCGTCCGGAGCTCGCCGATCGGGCGGAGGCCGAAGGCCCGCAGGTGGCCGAGAGCCTCGTCCACGGCGGCGACGGCCGTCGCGGCCGTGTCGGGATCACGAGCCGGCACGTAGCCCCGAACGATCGCCGGGCGGTGCGGGTCGATCTCGGCGCTCAGTCCGTCCTCGACAAGGTCGAACGCCGGCTCGATGCTCGTGCCACCCGACGCCACTCGCCCGAGGATCTCCGACACGGCCTCGACGGCCTCGGGATCGGCCTCGACCGAGAGCTCGAGCCAGGCTCCGGGGCCATCCGTCGTCATCCGGTTTGCCCGCCGCGTCAGGCGAGCTTGTCGCGGACCCGCTCCCGGAGCGTCGATCCGTCCGAGACCATCTCGCCCGCGGCGCGGGCGTACGCCTCGAGCGCCTCGCGCTCGGTCTTGCTCAGGTGGGTCGGGACCGAGACGTCGACGATGACGTGAAGGTCGCCGCGGCTGCCCACGCGGCGGAGGTGCGGCACGCCCTTGCCACGAAGCCGGATCTCCGTCCCGGGCTGCGTGCCGGCCTTGATCTCGACCTCCTCGCGCCCGCCCACGACCGGCACCTCGATCCGCGTCCCGAGGGCCGCCTGGGCCAGGCCGACCCGGGCCTCGTAGACGAGCTCGGTGCCTTCGCGCTTCAGCTCGGGGTGCGGCGCGACGTGGACCGCGACGTACAGGCTCCCCGGTGGGCCGCCGCGGCGGCCCGTCTCGCCCTCACCGGAGAGCCGGATCTGGTGGCCCTCGTCGATCCCGGGCGGGACCGTCACCCGGAGCGAGCGCCGGCGTTCGGTGCGGCCCTCGCCGTGGCAGGTCTCGCAGGGCGCCTCGACGATCCTGCCCTCACCGTGGCAGCGCGGGCAGGTCGTGACGTTGACCATCTGGCCGAGCATCGTCTGGCGGACCATCCGGACCTCGCCCCGGCCGTTGCACTGGGGGCACGTCGTGGGCTGGGTGCCGGGCTTCGCGCCGCTGCCGCCGCAGGTGTCACACGGGCCGAGGACCGGGAAGTCGATCTCCTTCTCGGTCCCGAGGATCGCCTCCTCGAACGTGATCCGGAGGTCGTAGCGCAGGTCGGAGCCGGTCGCCGGCCGGCCTCGACGGGCCCCGGCTCCGGCCCCGCCGAAGAACGCGTCGAAGATGTCGGCGAAGCCACCGAAGCCCGAGGCGATGTCGCCCTCGACCCCCGCCGCTCCGAACAGGTCATAGCGCTGGCGGCGCTCTGGATCGGACAGGACCTGGTAGGCCTCGTTGAGCTCCTTGAAGCGCTCGGCCGCGGCGGGATCGGCGTTGACGTCCGGGTGGTACTGCTGGGCGAGCCGCCGGAAGGCCTTCTTGATGTCGGCCTCGGTCGCCGTCCGCTCGACGCCCAGCGTCGCGTAGTAGTCGGTCGCCATGCGCTCGAAAGTCTACGGGCGAGGCCGGTCCTACCATGGGTTCCGTGGACAGGCCGCGCGCCGGCAGGCGCCTCGAGGAGCGCCCCGAGCCGATCACCTCGGTCGACCCGACCGGCGAGGTGGCGCGACCGGTCGTCCAGCCCGGCACGGAGCGTCTCCCGCGCCTGACCGTCGCCCTGACGTTCGACGCGGACGCCCTGTCGGACGCGGTCCGGCGGGGCGATTCGCCCGTCAAGCGCTCCCACGGCGAGTTCGGCATCCGGGTCGGGATCCCGCGCATCCTCGACCTCCTGGAGGCCCAGGCGATCCCGGCGACCTGGTTCGTGCCGGGTCACACCGCCGAGACGTTCCCAGACGCGATCCGCTCGGTCGTCGAGCGCGGCCACGAGCTGGCCTGCCACGGCTGGTACCACGAGGACTTCTCCGCGATCGCGGCGAAGGATCAGCAGGCCATCCTCGCCCGCGCTCGCGACGTGCTGGCGAATGCCGGCGGCGTGGCGCCACAGGGCCATCGGGCGCCGTACTGGGCCCTCGGCGAGGAGACGCTCGAGCTCGTCGAGGCGGCGGGCTTCACGTACGACTCGTCGCTCATGGCCGACGATTACCACCTCTATCGGGTCCGGCACGGTGACCGCCACTCGACGAGTGGCCCCTCGACGTTCGGGGCCGAGGGCGAGCTCATCGAGGTGCCGATCTCGTGGGCCCTCGACGACTGGCCGTACTTCGAGCCGGCAGCGGCCACGGGTCGGGACGGGCTCGCGGCGCCGTCGCGCGTGCTCGAGATCTGGACCGGCGAGCTGCGCTACGCCTGGGAGCACGCGCGGGGTGGCCTGCTCACCGTGACGATGCACCCCGAGTGCATCGGCCGAGGGCACCGGATGGCGATGCTCGAGCGGTTCATCGCCGAGGCGAAGTCCCTCGACGGCGTGTCATTCGCCAGGCTCGACGCCTACGTCGGTCGGTGGCGGCCGACCGGGTAGCCGACTTCCTCGTCCGTCGCTCAGACGGGTTCCTCGGCCAGGGCCTTCGCCCGCTCGAACACGGCGTCGAACATCGCCGGCGTCAATCGGCCC
>DASUHU010000004.1:0-3385 GCA_036273395.1 Candidatus Limnocylindrales bacterium | reverse complement strand
CGTCGCGATCGACTCGTTCGGGGAGCTCGCCGTCGCGATCGACTCGTCCGGGGAGCTCGCCGTCGCGATCGACTCGTCCGGGGAGCTCGCCGTCGCGATCGACTCGTCCGGGGAGCTCGCCGTCGCGATCGACTCGTCCGGGGAGCTTGACTCCAGCGCAAGAAATCGCGAGCTGGAGGCCGACCAACCGGCGGTCTTGGCCGGCTTGACGGACATTCAGGCCGTTTCCTTGCGTCACAGGCACGAACCGTCGACGTTCGACCGCCGACGCGACGGCGACGGGGCCACTCGGGCGGGTCGTTGGGCCGTGCGGCGCGAGATCTTGACCCAGAGTCAAGACCCAGCATCGAGGCGCCCGTCGAGGCGCCCGTCGAGGCGCCCGTCGCCACGGCCAGCGACGGCCGAGGTGAGCGCCTGATGGCCCAGCTCATCACGATCTGGTGGCGCGACATCCCGATGCAGGTGACCGCGCGCGACGGCCGGCGATCGGAGAAGCGGGTCCTGGACCGGCGCTTTCAGATCGCGGTCGACAAGGCGGCGATGAAGGCGGGCAAGAAGGCCTATGACGACTACGTCGCCGAGATGGGCCGAGCCGAGCGCGAGTGCGGCCCGGATCTCGCGGCCGAGGCCGACGCCGAAGCCGCGCGGCTGGATGCGGCCTACACGAAGGCCGTGCTGCGCGAGATGGTCGAGCGCGGCGGCGAAGGCCCGCGGCTGTGACGGCACCTGGCCCGCGGCCCGCGTCTGGCCCGCGGCCGGCACCTGGCCCGCGGCCGGCACCGAGCCTGGGGCCGGCACATGGCGCGCGGCCGGCACATGGCGCGCGGCCGGCACCGAGCCTGGGGCCGGCGAGCGACGATCCGTTGTGGCGGGCGTCCAGGTGAGCGAGACGCACACGGTCCTGAGCTCGGCCACCCGCGAGATCGTGATCGGGCCGGACCGGCCGTTCGCGATCATCGGCGAGCGCATCAACCCGACCGGTCGGAAGCTGCTCGCCGAGGAGATGCGGAAGGGCGACTTCGGCCGGGTCGAGCGCGACGCGGTCGCCCAGGTCGAGGCGGGCGCGCACATGCTCGACGTGAACGCCGGGATCCCGCTCGCCGACGAGCCCGCGATCCTGGCCCGGACGATTCGCCTGGTCCAGTCGCTCGTCGATGTCCCGCTCTCGATCGATTCCTCGATCGTCGAGGCGCTCGAGGCGGGCCTCGCGGCCTATGTCGGGAAGCCGCTCGTGAACTCCGTGACCGGCGAGGAGGAGCGCCTCGAGCGAGTCCTGCCGCTCGTGCGCAAGTACGGCGCGGCGGTCGTCGCGATCTCCAATGACGACACCGGCATCTCCGAAGATCCGGACGTCCGGTTCGAGGTGGCGAAGCGGATCGTCGAGCGCGCGGCCGACCACGGGATTCCGCGCGAGGACGTCATCGTCGACCCGCTCGTCATGCCGGTCGGGGCGATGGCCACCGCCGGGCAGCAGGTCTTCCGGCTGCTGCGGCGCCTCCGCGAGGAGCTCGGCGTCAACACGACCTGCGGCGCGAGCAACGTGAGCTTCGGGATGCCCGATCGCGAGCGGATCAATGCTGCCTTCCTGCCGATGGCGATCGCATCCGGGCTGACGAGTGCCATCACGAACCCCCTGTCGGCCGAGGTCAAGGCGGCGGTCATGGCCGCCGACGTCCTGATGGGCAACGACCGCGATGCGGCCCGCTGGATCAGGGCTCACCGCGATGCCGCTGCTGCGGCCGCCGGGGTTGCCGCCACCGGGGTTGCGGCCGCCGGGGTCGCGGCTGATGCCGGGTTGGCAGAGCGGTCGACGAACGGGCATCGATCGGCGGGCGTTCCGATGCTGCCGGCAGAGCGCGTCAGCGCCCGGCCCCGCGTCAATCGCCGGAGCCTCGCCCGGGGCGACGCGGCCGCGGGCTGACGGGGCCGAGGAACGGATCGCCGAAGTGACGCGATGAGCCAGGTCATCTTCACGCCGTCGGGTCGGCGCGGACGGTTCGACGAGGGCACGACCGTTCTCGACGCGGCCCGCGCGCTCGGGGTCGACCTCGATTCGGTGTGCGGTGGCCGCGGCCTGTGCGGTCGATGCCAGGTCGTGCCCGCGGAGGGCTCGTTTCCGAAGCACGGCATCGAGTCGAGCGGGACGCACCTCTCCGCTCGGGGGGCGGATGAGGCGGAGTACGACCGGCTTCGGGGGCTGGCGGCCGATCGGCGGCTCGGGTGCCGAGCCCAGGTTCGGGGCGACCTCCTCGTCGACGTGCCGCCCGAGAGCCAGGTCCATCGGCAGGTCGTCCGGAAGGACCTGATCCGGCGCGAGTTCGCGATCGATCCGGCGGTCCGCCTGCACGAGGTCGAGGTGGAGCGGCCCGAGCTGGAGCGACCAGGCGGCGATCTCGCGAGGTTGTTCGCGGCGCTCGAGCAGGAGTGGGGACTCGCCGATCTCGAGGCGGATCTCGCTGTCGTGCGGGCCCTCCAGCCCGCGCTGGAGGCGGGGGACTACCGCGTCACCGTGGCCGTGCACGATGGCCGGCACGTGAGCGCGATCTGGCCGGGCCTCCACGATCGAGCGCTGGGCGTGGCGATCGACGTCGGTTCGACGACGATCGCGGGGCACCTCGCGAATCTCGCCGACGGCTCGGTCCTCGCCTCCGACGGCGTGATGAACCCCCAGATCCGATACGGCGAGGACCTCATGAGCCGTGTCTCGTACGCGATGCTCCACGAGGGCGGCGCCGCGCTCATGACCCAGGCCGTGCGGGAGGCGATCGCGAGCCTGGTCCGGGGATTGGCGAATCGCGCCGACGTGCCCGTCGAGGACATCCTCGAGATCACCGTCGTCGGGAACCCGATCATGCACCATCTCCTCCTCGGCATCGACCCGACGCCGCTTGGCTCGGCCCCGTTCGCGCTCGCGACGAACGGCGCCGTCCGGACCACGGCAACGGAGCTGGAGCTCCCGGCCCACGACGGCGCGCGCGTGTATGCGCTGCCGTGCATCGCGGGGCACGTGGGCGCGGACGCGGCCGCGGCGATCCTGGCCGAGACGCCCTACGACGCGGACGAGGTCACGCTCCTCGTCGACGTCGGCACGAACGCCGAGATCGTGCTGGGCGACCGTCGGCGGCTGCTCGCCGCGAGCTCCCCGACGGGCCCGGCCTTCGAGGGCGCCCAGATCAGCGCGGGCCAGCGAGCCGCGCCCGGGGCGATCGAGCGGGTGCGCGTCGATCGCGAGACGCTCGAGCCGCGGTTCCGCGTCATCGGCTCGGCTCGATGGTCGAACGAGGTCGGGTTTGCCGAATCGACCCGCGGGACCGGCGTGACCGGGATCTGCGGGTCGGGCATCGTCGAGGTCATCGCCGAGCTCTTCCTCGCGGGCGTGATCACG
>DASUHU010000003.1:0-5491 GCA_036273395.1 Candidatus Limnocylindrales bacterium | reverse complement strand
GCCGCACCCATCGCGGCGGCATGGTCCTCCCAGAGCCGGGTGCTGCCCTCGATGTCCGTGAAGAGGAACGTCGAGAGGCCTGCCGCAGCCGTCCTGCCCACCACGGCACTCCGGCCCACGCCGGCGACGGCGCCCGCCTCGGCGGTCGTCACGAGCGGCTCGCTGGTCACGCGGCCGATCCTCGCGCCGGCGTCAGGCCGCGCGCGTCCGCTCGACGAACCGACCGATCCGCCGCAGGGCCTCCTCGAGCTGCTCGTAGCTCGTCGCGTAGCAGGCCCGGACGTGGCCCTCGCCCGACGGCCCGAAGGCGCTCCCGGGCACGACCGCGACGTGTTCCTCCTCGAGCAGCCGCTCCGTGAACGCCTCGGACGAGAGGCCGGTCGAGGTGATGCGCGGGAAGGCGTAGAAGGCGCCCCGCGGCTCGAACGTCTCGAGCCCGATCGCGTTCAGGCCATCGACGAACATCCGCCGGCGGCGGTCGTACTCGGACAGCATCCGTTCGACCTCGGGCTCCCCGTCGGTCAGGGCCACGAGGGCCGCGTCCTGGGCCGTGGTCGGCGCGGACATGATCCCGTACTGGTGGACCTTGACGATCCCCTCGAGGATCGGCGCCGGGGCGGCGAGCCAGCCCACCCGCCAGCCGGTCATCGCGTAGGCCTTGCTGAAGCCGCCCATGAGGATCGTCCGGTCGCGCATCCCGGGCAGCGACGAGAACGGCCGATGGTGGTAGGTGCCATAGGCCAGGCGGTCGTAGATCTCGTCGCTGTACACGAGGAGGTCGTGGCGACGAGCGATCGCGGCCAGCTCATCCTGGACCCCCGGTGGGAGGACGGCGCCGGTGGGGTTGCAGGGGTAGCCCAGGAACAGGGCCTTGGTCCGCGGGGTGATGGCCGCCTCGACGGCGGCGGGATCAAGCGCGAAGTCGTCCTCGAAGCGCGTCGGCACCTGGACGACGTGACCGCCGGCGAAGACGATCGCCGGGACGTAGGCGACGTACGAGGGCTCGTGGAGAATTACCTCGTCGCCGGGATCGCAGGTCGCCCGCAGGGCGAGGTCGACGGCTTCGGAAGCACCCACGGTGATGAGCAGCTCGGTGGCCGGGTCGTAGGCGACGCCGTAGCGACGCTCGAGGTGCGCGGCGAGCGCCCGCCGGAGCTCGATCGTGCCGTAGTTCGAGGTGTAGTGCGTCCGGCCCTCGCGCAGTGACTCGACGCCCGCCTCGACGATCGGCCGGGGCGTGTCGAAGTCCGGCTCCCCCACCCCGAGGCTGATGACATCGTCCATCGTCGCCAGGATGTCGAAGAACCGCCGGATCCCCGACGGCGGCACGGACCGGACCCGCTCCGACAGGGCGCGCTCGGCAAGCGGCCGCCGCGCTCCGGCGTGGGCCACGGTCGGCGTCAGGGCTGGCTCGATTCCCGGCCGGTCGGGGCGGTCCAGCGAGGTCGTCATCGCCCCAACTCTACGCGCCGCGCCGGGTCTCGGCGGTGAGGCCGGCCGGCTCGATCGCCCGCCAGGCAGCATCGGCCGTGATCGCCTCGTAGCCGCGCCCGAGCCGGAGGAGCGGGGCCTCGGACCAGGCCGGGCCGATGAGCTGGAGCCCGACCGGCAGGCCCTCGGACAGGCCGCACGGCACCGAGACCCCGGGCAGGCCGGCGATGTTGACCGGCAGCGTGCAGGCGTCGGACAGGTACATCGCGACCGGATCGTCCATCCGGGCGCCGAGGGGGAACGCGACGGTCGGCGAGGTCGGAGCGACGAGCGCGTCGAAGCCGGACTCGAAGATGAGGTCGAAGTCGCGCTTGATGAGCGTCCGAGTCTTCTGGGCCTTCAGGTAGAAGGCGTCGTAGTAGCCCGCCGACAGGGCGTACGTGCCGAGCATGACCCGGCGCTTGACCTCGGCCCCGAAGCCCTGGCCGCGCGTCGCGAGGTAGTCCGCGATGAAGTCGCCGCCCTCGAGCCGGACCGAGGCGCCGTAGCGCACGCCGTCGTAGCGGGCGAGGTTGGCCGAGGCCTCCGCGGGGGCCACGATGTAATACGTCGCGAGGCCGTAGTCCGTGTGCGGCAGGCTCACCTCGTCGACCGTCGCGCCGGCGGCCTGGAGATCGTCGACGGCCGCCCGGATGGCGGCCTCCACGCCGGGCTCCATGCCCGCCACGAAATACTCCTTCGGCAGGCCGAGGCGCTTGCCCTTCAGGACGCTGGCCGCCTCGTCATCCGCCGCCGGCAGCGAGAGCAGCTCGTCCGGCACGGCAATGGGCGCCGACGTCGAATCGCGCTCGTCCCTGCCGGCCACGGCGTGCAGGAGCGCGGCCGCATCGCGGACGTCGCGGGCGAGCGGCCCGATCTGGTCGAGCGACGAGGCGAACGCGACGATCCCGTAGCGGCTCACCCGGCCGTACGTCGGCTTCATGCCGACGATGCCGCACAGCGCGGCGGGCTGGCGGATCGAGCCCCCGGTGTCGGTCCCGATCGCGAATGGGACGTCGAATGCGGCCACCGCCGCCGACGAGCCACCGCTGCTGCCGCCGGGCACGCGCGCCAGGTCCCAGGGATTGCGTGACGGCCCGAAGGCCGAGTGCTCGGTGGACGAGCCCATCGCGAACTCGTCCATGTTGGTCTTCCCGAGGATCACCGCACCGGCGGAACGAAGCCGCTCGGTGATGTGGGCGTCGTACGGCGCTCGGTAGCCCTCGAGGATCCGCGAACCCGCGGTGCACTGGCCGCCGCGGACCGACACGAGGTCCTTGAGCCCGACCGGCAGCCCGAGCAGCGGATGGAGGCTCGCGAGCGCGCGACTGCCCTCGCGCCGGGCTACCCCGATGGCGAGATCGGCGGCGCCGGCCTGCTGCAGCGCGGTCTCGCGGTCGATCGTGAGCCAGGCGTTGAGCGCGGCGTTGTCACGCTCGGCGGCGGCCAGGTGGGCCTCGGTGATGGCGCGCGAGGTGAGCTCGCCCGACCGGAGCGCGGCCGCGAGCTCGTGCCCGAGGGCGTGCGTCGGATCGTCGATCGACATCGTCGCTGGCTTCAGCCGGCTCGCGGGGCTGCTCAGCTCGCCTCTCCGCCGAGGATCGGCGGGACGACGATGAACTCGCCGGATCGAGCGGGAGCGTTCCCGAGGACCTCGTCGGCCGGGAGCGACGGCCCCGCGACGTCGTCACGGAGGATGTTCTCGAGCTCGATCGTCTGGGCCGTGGGCGGGATCGCGTCCGTATCGAGCTCGGCGAGCTTGGCGTACTGGTCGAGGATATGGTTGAGCTGGCCCTGGAACCGGTCGAGCTCCTCTGGGCTGAGCCCGAGCCGCGCGAGATAGGCGACGTGCTCGACGTCGGCACGTGTCAGTCCGGCCACCCCGGCATGATACCGACGTGGCCCCCCGGATCAGGACGATGCGCCCCGCCGACGTCGAGCCGGCGGCCGCGGCCATCCGCCTCGACGACTTCGGCGATCGGCGAGCGTGGTTCGAGTTCGCAACCTCGTACGCCGGCTGCCATCCCTTCGTGGCCGATCTCGACGACCGGATCGTCGGGACGGGCGTCGGGACGCGGAACGGTCCGGTCGGCTGGATCGGTGCGATCTGGGTCGCGTCGGATCGTCGGGGCCACGGCATCGGCCGCGCGCTCACCGAGGCGGTCATCTCCGCCCTCGTCGATGGCGGGGTTCGATCGCTGGTCCTCGTCGCCAGCGAGGACGGCCGCCGCCTCTACGAGCGCATGGGCTTCGAGCTGCAGACCTGGTACGACACGTTCGAGGCCCCGGGCACGCCCGATGTGGCGCCACCGTCCGAGGTGCGGCCGTTCCGACGTGCGGATCTCGAGGCGATGGCTTCGCTCGACCGAGTGGCGACCGGCGAGGACCGCGCCGCGATCCTCCGCCGCTTCGCTCGGGCGGGCACGGCCCGGGTCGTGGAACGCGATGGCGCCGTCGCGGGATTCGTCGTCCGCGCGCCGTGGGGCGGGGCCGCGACGGCCGCGCCCGAGCCGGAGGACGCGCTGCGCCTGCTCGCCGCCAGGCGCGCGGCCGCGCCGTCCGACCACCTCGTACGGGCGGCGATTCCGCGCGAGCACGAGGCTGGCCGGGCCGCTCTCCTCCGGTCTGGCTTCCGCCCGGCGTGGTCGGCACCGCGCCTCGTGCGTGGCCAGCCGGTCCGATGGCAGCCCGAGCAGCTCTGGGGCCAGTTCAACATGGCGATGGGCTGACACCACTCGTCAGCCAGGGGCGGCGCTCCGTCAGCTGCGGCTCCGGGCAGCGCGGCCGGCCCGGATGGCGGCGAGGGCCCGATCGGCCTGATCCAGGTGGACCCGATCGTGGCCGGCGATGAGGCGGAAGGTCAGGTCGTAGCTCTCGGGGCCGCGCTCGCGGTGCCGCCCGATCCGTGCCCGTTGCTCCGCCGTCGAGCGACGCCACATCGCGAGGTTCGCCGCCCGTAGGGCCTCGAACAGCGCGAGCAGCTCCTCGACCGAGTCGTCGTTGTGGCGCAGGCCGTCGACCCACCGGTCCTGGTCGTATACCAGGAGCTCTGGCTCGTCATGGGCGATGATCCAGCGATACCGCCCGGAGCTGACGAGCTCGCCGTCGACGACGTGGCCGATGCATTCGAGGACGGACCACTCCCCTGGCGCGGGCCGGGTCCGGAGATCGGGCCCGGCGGCCTCCACGAGGCGCCGGATACGCGCCGGGGTCGATGCCTGGGCCTCGGCCGGATCGTCGTCGCCGAGTGCGGCGGTCAGGCTGGCCTGATAGGCCTTCGCATCTCGAACCGGGTCGGGCGTCGGCATCGGCGTCGGCATCGGCGTCGGCTCCGTCACGTCGGGCCGACGATCCGCCACCACGCGGCGGCGAGGCGCAGCTCGGCCGCGGCCCGGATGAGGTCCCGGGATGCCTCGAGGAGGCTCGCACCGTGACCGTTCGTCACGCTCCCGCCTCGTGTGACTCGATGCCCGGGCGCCAGGATGCCACGGCGCTCGCCGCGAGGTGACGCCGCTCGATCAGCAGCCGCGACGGATCCGGCGTGACCGCCTTCCGTTCGGGCGAGGCGTAGTAGGCGACGTCCGCCGCCTCGAGGCTGCCGGGGCCGTCCCAGCCGATCAGCCAGACGAATCTCGACTCGTCGGGGATGGACCAGGCGAGGACGGAGAACCCATGCGCCCGGCGGAGTGGCAGCACGATGCTCGTCCACTCGCCGAGGAACTCGTCGAAGTGCTCCGGCTGGACGTGGTAGTCGCGCAGCTGCCACTCGGTCATACCCGGCCCTCGGTCACGTGCCGCTCTCGGTCACGCGCGGCCCTCCCTCATGACTGGCCCTCCAGCAGCGCCCGGAAGCCCTCGGCATCGAGGACCGGGATCCCGAGCTCCTCCGCCTTCGCGAGCTTGCTGCCCGCGCCGGGCCCCGCCACGAGGTAGTCCGTCTTCTTCGAAACGGAGCCGGCAGCCTTGCCGCCCGCCGCGCGAACCGCGTCCTCGGCTTCCTCGCGGCTGAAGCCCTCGATCG
>DASUHU010000002.1:0-3891 GCA_036273395.1 Candidatus Limnocylindrales bacterium | reverse complement strand
CCCGGACGATCGATCGTACCGGCGGCACGATCCTGCACACGACCCGGACGAACCCGGCCCACATGCCCGAGGCCAGCCTCCCGCCCTGGCTCGAGCAGCGCCGGGCCACGGAGCTCCGGATGCCCGACGGCGAGTACGACCTGACCCCGATCGTCCTGGAACACCTCGAGGCCCTGGGGCTCGATGTCCTGGTCGTCATCGGCGGGGACGACACCCTGTCGTTCGCGCGGGTCCTGTGCGACCGCGGCGTCAGTCTCGTCGCCATCCCGAAGACGATGGACAACGACGTCCCCGGGACGGAGTACTGCATCGGGTTCTCATCTGCGATCTCGCGGGCGAAGGAGCTCATCGACCGGCAGCGCTCGACGCTCGGCAGCCACGAGCGCATCGGCGTCTTCCGGATCTTCGGCCGGGATGCGGGTTTCTCGGCCCTGTTCGCCGCCTACGTCACGTCGGCCCGGTGCGTGATCCCGGAGGTCCCGTACGACCTCGACGGGCTCTGCCGGCTGCTGGCCGAGGACCATCGCCTGAGCCCGTCCCGCTACGCGATCGTGGTCACCGCCGAAGGCGCGATCTGGGACGGCGCGGCGATCCCCGACGTCGGGCCGGCCGACTCGTTCGGGCATCGCCACAAGGCCAATGTCGGTGAGGCCCTGGCGATCGAGATCGGGCGGCGGACCGGGATCGACGGGCTGGCGATCGAGCTGACCTACGACCTCCGGAGCGGCCAGCCCGACATGCTCGACCAGGTGGTCGCGTCAACGTTCGCCAACGTGGCGATGGACCTCGTCGCCGATGAGGCCTTCGGGCAGATGGTCGCGATCCGCGATGGCAAGTACGCCGCAACGGCCCTGCCGGCACGCGGCCAGGCTGCCAGGCGCGTCGACGTGGCATCGCTCTACAACGTCGAGCGATTTCGACCGCGGTACGACGGCCGAGGTGGTTCGCCGCTGTTGCTCATCGACCTGGACTGACGCCCGGCCGGCGTCGCTTCAGCCCTCGAGGCCGGACAGCTCCCGAATCGCGCGGGCGACCGCCGACACGTCCTCGTCGCCGCGGCCCCGGCCCACGAGCCCGGCCTCGATCGCCTCGACCATCGCGCTGATCGGCAGGGTGGTGCCCGTCTCCCGCGCGAGCTGGAGGGCGATGCCGAGGTCCTTGCGGTGCAGCGCGACCTTGAACCCGAGCGGGTAGTCGTTCGAGAGCATCCGCCCACTCCGGTTCTCGAGGACCCAGCTCTGCGCGGCGCCACCCTTGAGGGCCGAGACCAGGGCCTCGACGTCGAGGCCGGCCTTCATCGCCAGGACGATGCCCTCGGCCACGCCGAGGTAGCCGCCCGCGAGGATCACCTGGTTCACGGCCTTGCCGGCCTGCCCTGCGCCGATGGGTCCGAGGTGGGTGATCGTGGAGCCCATCGCCGCGAGGACCGGACGGGCCCGCTCGAGGTCGGCCGCCTCGCCCCCGACGAAGATGGACAGCGTCCCCTTCTTCGCGCCCTCGCTGCCGCCGGACACCGGCGCGTCGAGCATCGCGATCCCGGCCTTGGCCAGGCGCGCCGCGAAGTCCCGGGTCGCGCTCGGTGAGATCGTCGACATGTCGACCACGAGGCTGCCGTCGCGGGCTCCCGAGGCGACGCCGTCCGGGCCGAACAGGACTTCCTCGACATCGGGCGTGTCGCTGACGATCGTGACGATCACGTCACCGGCCGCGCCGGCCTCCGATGCGCTGGCGGCCAGTCGGATCCCGAGCTCCTCGAGGCCTCGGGTCCGCCCCGGCGTGCGGTTCCAGGCCGTGACCTGGAAGCCCGCGCGGGCGACGTTCGCGGCCATCGCGCCGCCCATCGTCCCGAGCCCGACGAAGCCGACGCGCACGCTGGACCTCCCTCGAGTGGCGGCATCCGCGGCCGCGCCCGCGGAGGATGCTAGCGAGGCGCCGCGTCATGCGGCGCGAGCGCGTTGTCGCGGGCGTTGCGGGCGTTGCGGGCGTTGCGGGCGTTGCTGGCGCAGCACGACGCATTCCATCGGCCCCGGCCGCTGGCAAGATGATCTCGGGATGGATGCCGGCCGCTCGGTTCGCCAGCTGCTGGCCCTGACGGCCTACTGGCTCGGCCTGCAGGTCCTGTGGGGCGCGCTGACGACGATCGTCCTGCCGGTCCTGGTCGAACGGGCCGTCGGGCCGGCGATCCAGGCCACGGCGCTGGCGCTCGTGGCCGGCGGCCAGGCGGTCGTCGCGATCGCGGTCCAGCCCGTGAGCGGGGCCTGGAGCGACCGCGTCAGCACCCGATTCGGGCGGCGGCGGCCCTGGATGGTCGCGGGCGTGGCGGCGCAGCTGCTGCTCCTCGCGCTCGTCCTGCCCAATGCGACGAGCCTGGGCGCGATCGCCGCCGCGATGCTGCTCATCGAGCTCGCCTCGAACACCGCCCAGGGCCCGTACCAGGGACTGCTGCCGGACCTCGTCCCCCGGGGCCGGCGCGGGCTGGCGTCCGGGATGCTCGGGGCCGCGCAGCTGGGCGGGCAGGTCATCGGCGTGGCCCTCGCCGGCCTCGCCGTCGCGGCGGGGCGGATCGACGTGGCCATCGGCCTGGGCGCCGCGGCCCTCGCGATCGGAACGGCGACCACGGCCCTCGGGACGCACGAGGTCGTCGGGCTCGATGTGGCGGGGGATGATGGTCGGCGGCTGCCGGTCGAGCGCGGCTGGCGGCCGTGGGCACGGCAGCTCCGTGAGGCGGGCGTCGCGGCCTGGCGGCCGGACGTCCTCGGCCATCGGGACTACCTGTGGGTCCTGGCGTCCCGGCTGGCGATCCTCATGGCCACGGGCACCCTCCAGCCGTTCGTCTACTACTACCTCAAGGACTCGCTGGGGCTCGGCGACGCAGCCGCGACCGCGGTCGCCCCGATCGCTGCCCTCGTCGCCTTCGTCGCGCTCGCCGGCGCGATCCCCGGTGGGGCGATGACGGCGAGGCTCGGGCGCGTCCGGACCGTCGCGCTGAGCGCAGTGCTCGGCGCGGTTGGCACCGCGGCCTTCGCGGTCGCACCGGCCTTCTGGGTCCTGTTCGTAGTCGCCGTGCCGTTCGGCCTTGCGCTCGGGATGTTCCTCGCCGCGGACTGGGCGTTGATGGCCGACCTCGCGCCCCCGGGCGAGTCGGGCCGCTATCTCGGGCTCTCGAACACGGTGACCGCGCTGGCGGGCCTCCTCGCGGTCATCCTCGGGGGTCCGATCGCCGATCTCGTGAACGGCCTCGCGCCGGGCGTCGGCTTCCGGGCCGTGTTCCTGCTTGCGGCGATCGAGTTCCTCGTCGGCTCGTGGTGCGTCCGGCACGTCCACGAACGCGCGGCGGGTCCCCTACCCGAGCTAGCGGTGCCGTGATCCGCGGCGAGCGACGCGCGCCACCCCGGGCCCTCGACCCGATCCTCGCGCTCGTCGAGCGGCTCGATCGAGCCCGCCGGCGGATCGAGCCCATGCGCCCCGACGGCCTCCTCGGCGTCGAGCGGAGGCGCCACCGCGGACCCGTGATCGAGCTGGCCGACGGCACTCGGATCGAGCCTGGCGATCGGCTCGCCGACGTCCACCTCGACAATCGTCGCGCGACGGCCGCGTGGAGCGCGGGTTGGCACGTCGCCTTCGGGCTCGGGATTGGCGACCTGCGGGCCTACGCCGCGCGGCTCGCCTCCGAGCGGGCGGAGGACCGACCGGTCGCGCTTCGAAGCGGTGGCCTGCTGCTCGCGGCGGCCGTCCGGCTGGGGTTCGAGATCGGCCCGGGCCGGAGGGGAAGGTTCGCGCGGTGGATCGGCGCGCTCGAGGACTGGTATCTCACCGGGGTGCTCGTGCGGTGGAACCCCCGCGGTCGGGACCGCCTGCGGCGTGGCCGTCAGCGGCTGCGCGCGCGCGAGG
>DASUHU010000001.1:0-2059 GCA_036273395.1 Candidatus Limnocylindrales bacterium | reverse complement strand
AGCGCCTCGGCCAGCTCGAAGACCCGCGCGCGGAGTTCCGGGGCGACCGGCTCCGTCCGGGCGCGATTCAGGATGGCCTCGGCCTGGTCCATCGCGACGAGCGACCCGGTCGCGCGGGCCTCGCGCAGCCGCGACAGGGCCTGCTGCTCCAGGTCGGTCTCGCGGATCAGGCGGATGCGCTCGTAGGCGTCGTAGTAGGCGCGGTAAAGCGCCTGCTGGAATCGCCAGTTGGCCAGCACCCGCGGCGACGCGCGGCGCTCGAGCGCGCGAAACTGCTGCAAGGTTGTCTCGACCGAGCCGTTGGACAGGAGCGGCCCGCGCCAGTTGTGCTCGAGCGCGAAGAGGCCCCGCGCGAAGCCGTCGGCCTCGGCGTCGGGCAGGCCGACCAGGCATCGGGCGTAGTCGCGCAGCACCTCGAGCAGGTCGGCCGAGGGGTCCCAGCCCAGAGCGCTCCACACGATCTTGTTGACGTCGTCGTTGCATCCCTCCGAATACGTGATGAAGCCGATCGTCCGGTCGGCGAAGGCGTGGAAGATCGCCGACTCGTCCCGCGGCCGCGGGTTGATCACCTCGCGTCCCTCGGTCAGCGCATAGGCGACGTCCCAGTCGGGCACCGGGTACTGGCACCGCAGGCTGTGCGTGATGTCGGGATAGTCGCGGATCGGGTACCGCGACGGGACCGCCTTCCTCAGCTCGGGCAGGCTCACCCGCACCTGCGGCCCGAAGACGACGCCGCTCAACCACGCCGGCTCGGCCTTCAAGAGCGCGAGGAACTCGTCGAGCCACTGGGCCGAGAAGCTCTGCGGCGACACCCACATCTGGGCCTCGGGGTGGAACCGGCGGAGGTTCGCGGCCTGCTTCTCGAGCAGCGCCAGGAGGAATTTCGGCTGCGTGTGGCCGGGGTCGCCGCCGGGCACGAACACCGCGTCGACCCGGGGCAGCTTGCGGAAGACTTCGCCCCACTCCTCGAGGGCGCGCGCGACCGTCCCGGGGTCGGCGTACTTTGCGTCCATCGCGGGGTACCAGATCCAGACGTCCAGGCCGTAATCGGCGCAGATCCTAGACATGCCGATCATCATCTCGAGCGGGGGGCGGGGGAAGTGCGGGCTATCGGCGTCGTCGTCCGACCGGGGCGGGATCAGCTCGATGGCGTTGGTGCCGAAGAGGGCCAGCTCGCGGATGTAGCGCTCCCATTGTGGCAGGTCCCAGGCGTCGTACGAGTTGGTCTTGGGCCGGTAGCCGAGCTGATGGCCGCGGAGCGGATATTTCGGCGCCGAGGCCAGCTCGATCCGATCGGGCAACACCACCTTGCCGGGCCCCATCCGCAAGGCGCGCAGCAGCCGGCCGACGCCGAAGAGGACCCCGCGGGAATCGTCGCCGGCGACCAGCACGACCGGGGCGCCTCGGCCCGCGCCGCCGTCGATGGTGCGGAGCCAGTAGCCGTCCCGGGCGTCGCCGGCCGCGGGCCGGGGCGGGACCTGGTCCCGCAGCGGACTCGTGTCGGCGCGGAGCAGACGCGCCGGGCCGACCGCGACGACGGGCAACGCCTCGCGGGGCCAACGGAGCATCACGTCCCAGGCGATCCCCGACTTCGCCCGCACCTCCTCGACCAGCACCTGCACCGCCTTCTCCTCGGGCCCGGTCAGCCCGTCCGGTACCACCACGACCGCGCGGGCCAGGTCGACCTCCGCGGCGACGGCCCGGGGTGGACGGCACGCCCCGCCGAGCAGGAGCATCGCCATCGTCAACGTTGTCGTCATCGCTCGGGACGCAGGCATCACGCAGGTCCTCATTCGGCCCGGCCGTCGCCGGGATTTGACAAACGTCGGATCGTCTGGAACAATCCGAGGATACCTCCGTCGGCCGTTCGAAGCCACGGCGCCGAGACTCCGCGGGAGCGTCACGTGGGATTGCGACTGGGACCCGGTCCTGTATTCGCCTACGAGTGGCTGACGACCACGCGACGGTGGCAGGTCTATGCCCTGCGAGCGCTGTTCGTCGGGCTGATTCTGGCCGGGATGGCGATCGTCCACAACGGTCCCCAGCGCGGCCGCAACGA